>NZ_JAZBJZ010000004.1:0-103435 GCF_036349135.1 Tumidithrix elongata BACA0141 | reverse complement strand
CTTTTTATTTTCGTTTTTCGTCTCTGACTGATTTTTAGAGGTGCCCTTAAACAGCAAGCGGAGATTCAATCGCCGTATATTTTTAATCGCATCCAGCTTGACGACCTTGGGAACAATTGTGGGTTGCGCCCCAAACCAAGGAACTTCTACGGACACGAAAAGTTCCTCGCCAGTAGCCAGTTCTAATTCTGGTACTTCTTCTAATGCTTCTCCTAGTTCCTCTAGCTCACCGCAGTTGAAGAAAGTTCGGATCGGCTATCAAAAATTCAACACACTGAACATTCTCAAATCGCGGGGTGAGTTAGAGAAAGCGTTAAAACCCTTAGGCATCACCGTGGAATGGAATGAGTTTGCTGCGGGCCCACAGCTTTTAGAGGCACTCAATGTCGGCAGTATTGATTTTGGTCATGCCGCTGATACACCGCCCATCGTGGCGCAAGCGGCGGGTACGCCTTTGGTCTATGTTGCCCATGAGCCGCCTTATCCCAAAGGTTTAGCGGTAGTCGTCCGCAAAGATTCGCCCATTCAAAGCGTAAAAGACTTAAAAGGGAAAAAGATCGCGATCGGGAAAGGATGGAATGTTTTCAATTTGCTACTTGCGGCTTTAGAAAAAGAGGGATTATCTCTGGCGGATATCGAACCTGTATTTGTCTCTACGGCTGCTGACGCTCAAGCGGCATTTCAGCAAGGAAGCGTGGATGTGTTTGGCATTTGGGATCCTTTCTATGCCGTGGTGGAACGAAAACTTGAGATCAGAACTCTGATTGATGGTTCCGAAATTGTGAACAACCCCACCTTTTATTTGGCATCTCGTACCTTTGCCGAGCAGCAACCCAAGCTAGTCAAAACGATTTTGCAAGAGGTTCAGAAAATCGACGATTGGGCAAATACCAATCCTCGCGAAGTGGCTGAGTTTTTGGCTCCTCAACTGAAGGTGGAAGTCGAAGATCTAGAGCGAGCCACCAAGCGTCGGGAGTATGGAGTTCGTCCGATTACCGAAAAAGCGATCGCCGATCAACAGCAAATTGCCGATCGCTTCTTTCGGTTAAAGTTGATTCCCAAAGCGATCTCCATTAAAGAATCAGTGGTTCAAACCAACTTTGTTGAAAAGGGATAATCGGGGATAGGTTCTAGGGAGGCTAGGCTCCCCCACTCAAAGTTCAGGCATCAAGTTCAGGCATATTTATTTGGGTGTGGCTTGAATATCCTGAACTTTGCTGTATTGAAGATTGTGGTTGGGTTGCATAGACTGAGAGCATCGCTTTCAGTAAGGTAGCCCATGACCACAGTTAAGCAAAGAGAGAGCACAAACCATCAGTCCTTTTGTTTAAATTTAGACTGTCAACATCCAGAGAATCCGATCGCAGCGGATATTTGTGAGAGTTGTGGTTCGCCCCTAGTCATTCATGGGGACAAAAGTACTACTGGGAATTTTTATCGAGCGATTCGAGTCATCGGTCGGGGTGGATTTGGCAGAACCTTACTAGCGATCGTAGCATCGCGCGAATCTCAGCCCTACTGCGTGATTAAGCAGTTCTTCCCCGAACAAAAAGGGAACCAAGCCAAAGCATCAGAACTCTTTCGCCAAGAAGCGCAACGGCTCCAAACCCTTGGCGATCACGCCCAAATTCCCAAGCTAATAGACTACTTTGAATATCAAGCGGTCTCTGGCAAGCCCAGCGATCGCTTTTTGGTGCAGGAGTTTATCGACGGTCGTAACCTTGCCCAAGAACTTACCGCAGAGGGGGCTTTTAATGAAGCCAAGATCTGGCAATTGTTAAACGAGTTGTTACCGCTTTTGACATTTATCCATAGCCACAAGGTCATTCATCGCGACATCAAACCCGAAAATATCATTCGTCGCCGCTATCCACTCACCGAAGGCAGTGAAGATTTAGTCTTAGTGGATTTTGGCTCGGCAAAGCATGCTTCAGAAACCAAATTGAGCAAAACTGGAACTACAATCGGCTCCGCTGCGTACTCCGCACCAGAGCAGGTTTTGGGTAAAGCAATTTTTGCCAGCGATATCTACAGTTTGGGCGTTACCTGCATTCACCTCCTCACGGCAATTTCCCCCTTCGATCTATTTGATAGCAGAGAACATACTTGGATCTGGCGACAATATCTCCAACGCATTCAAGCCCAAAATCGCCTTCCGCAAAAGGATCCGCAATCGCAAAAAACGGATGCCTATCACAAGAGCACATTAAAGCATGCCTTTAGCGAACATCTGGGACAGGTTCTAGACAAAATGCTGGCAAGTGGGACAAATCAGCGGTTCCCATCGGCAAAACTAGCCATGGCTGCCCTCAATGCGCCACCACAGCCAGAGGTTTTACTCAAACTCCAGCGCAGCTTTAAAAAAAAATGGGTGGTGGCAGCGACCCTGTTACTACTAGGGTGCGTCGGCGTGCGTTATATGATGTCTCCGATCGCGCAAAATGTTTCAAGATCGCAGCCATTCGTTCAGCAATCAGGAGCTTCCGAGCATCAAGATTCACGGAATTTCGGTGGTTTGTATGGCACAACTGCCGAGAGTAAGCAGGGATTTCCCTTGCAACACACGGAAGTGATGGCAAAGGTTTCTGGTAATGTATCGCGGGTAGAAGTCGTCCAAACCTTCACCAATCCCTATAAACAGCCACTGGAGGCTACCTATGTATTTCCGCTGCCTGATGATGCCGCTGTGGACGATATGGAAATCAAAGTCGGCGATCGGATCATTCGCGGATTGATTAAAAAGCGGGAAGAAGCCAAAAAGATCTACGAGCAAGCCAAGCATGAGGGCAAGACGGCTGGACTCCTAGAACAGGAACGAGACAATATCTTTACGCAGTCAGTGGCAAACATTAAACCGGGCGAGAAGATCGAGGTCACAATTCGATATACCGAAAGTCTAAAATTTGAGAAGGGAAATTATCAATTCGTGTTCCCAATGGTGATTGGCCCTCGCTATATTCCTGGGGATGACAAAGAAACCAAACCCACAGTTGAGGCTAAAGATAGTGGGGGGAAAGCCAAAGTGGTTGCCGATGCAGCCAAAATCACCCCCTCGACGTTACCTCCCGACACGAGAACTGGGCAAGACATTGGCGTGACAGTGGAAATTGAAGCGGGAGTTCCGATCGCGCAGGTACAATCGACTTCCCATCAAATCCATACAACCCAAGACGGACGAATTTTACGGGTGACCCTAGATCGCCAAGATACGATTCCCAATAAAGATTTGGTGATTAACTATCAAGTCTCGGGTAACGACACGCAGGATACCCTGCTTGCCCAAACGGACGAACGCGGCGGACATTTTGCTGCCTATTTAATTCCTGCGGTGGACTATCAGAGCGATCGGATCGTGCCCAAAGATGTCGTGTTTCTGATGGATACTTCGGGATCGCAGGCAGGAGCGCCGATCGTGCAGTCCCAAGAACTAATGCGTCACTTTATCAAGGGACTCAACCCCAACGATACTTTTACGATTATCGACTTTGCCAATACCTCCACGAGTTTATCGACCCAACCCTTAGAGAATACCCCACAAAATCGCGATCGCGCGATCGCCTATATCGACAGACTGAGCGCGAATGGTGGCTCGGAACTGATGAATGGGATCAACACCGTTCTCAATTTCCCTCCAGCCAAGGATGGTAGATTGCGTAGTGTTGTGCTATTGACAGATGGCTTAATTGGCAATGACGAACAGGTGATTGGAGAAGTCAGTCGGCGATTACCTGTAGGGAATCGTCTCTATGGATTTGGCGTGGGAACCTCGGTAAATCGATTTTTGATCGAACGAGTTGCCGAACTCGGACGAGGTAAGGCAAGGATGGTACGTCCCGATGAGGCGGCTCAACCTGTGGTCGAGAAGTTTCTCACGCAGATCAATAACCCCATTCTTACAAATATTGAAGTCAAGTGGGAAGGTACGGGTGCGCCACCAGAAATCTATCCCGCCCAGCCTACCGATCTGTTTGCCAATCAACCCCTAGTGGTCTATGGGCGCAAAGGCGATCGCACCTCGGGGACTTTACGAATTCGTGGCATCGCCGCTGGGGGGAAACTCTATGAAAAAGCGATCCCAGTCAACTTTGCGAATGGTGGAAATCCTGCGATCGCGCAACTCTGGGGACGCGCTCGCATTCACGAGTTGATGAATCAAATGTATAACCGAGAAACCAACTCTGGCATTGAGGCAGTGACAAAAACGGCTTTAGACTATCGGCTGCTATCAAAATATACGGCATTTGTGGCTGTATCTGATGATATGCGTGTCGATCCCTCCTTGGGTGTAGAGAAAGTAGAAGTTCCCGTACAAATGCAGCAGGGAACGGGTAATACCCAAGTGCCAGAGCCCGGGCAGATCTTTGGCAGTCTAGCGGCTCTGTTACTTTTAGGCGGCGCGTTGTCTCACAAACGGGCTAAGCATTTGCGTCGCTCCCTACAGCGTAAGAATGCATAATTCTATGGAGAGAAAATCGAAATTTGGGTCAAATCAGTTTCTGTTGGTGGCGATCGCGAGTATGCTCGTGGCACTGCATCTCCATTTGGTATGGCATAGCGAAAATACTGACCTCATGGGTTCTAGCATTCTCTATTGGGCAGCAGTCGGTTATTTGGTTTGGGAACGCCGCAAGGATTATATCCATGCAGAAAGCGATTTGGTCTCGACAGGGGTGGGGGCTTTGGCGATCGCGTTTGTGCTATACAGAAGCTTATCTTTGGTGGGAAACGATCTGTTTTTGCGACTTTTCCCTGCGATCGCCGCGATCGGTTTAAGTCTGCTTTTTTCTGGCTTCAACCGTTTGGGACAACATTCCAGAGAACTCTTTCTATTATTTTTATTTGCGATTCCTCCGGGCTTGCTCTCTCTATTTGTAAAGCTTTCGCCCCTGACGGCTCAATTCGCCACATTTGTATTGTGGTGTCTTGGCTTTGACGTGACGCGACAGGGTGTGTTTATCTCGCTTCCTACAGGGAGCATCGAAGTGTATGCTGGCTGCTCGGGCACAGCCTTAATCCTTCAGATTGTTGGGCTGGCTGCAATTTTTCTGATGCTATTCCCCACAAAACTGTATCAAAAGGTCTTGGTGTCTGGTGTGGCTGTGACTTTGGCATTCTGCGTGAATGGTTTGCGGGTGGCTCTCATGACCCTGTTGGTGGCAATGAACCAGAAAGAATTGTTTGATTACTGGCATCTAGGCGACGGTTCGCTCATCTTTTCTACCGTCGCGGTTTTGCTGTTTGGTCTATTTTGCTTTTCTTTTGTAGATCGAATGGAATCAAGCAATTCACTGTGAGCATAGTAAGCCTAAGCGGATGCTGATTTAGGGGGAAGTTAGCGTTTATCCTGCCAAAATTCAGATTTGACGACCTGAAGTTGCGTGCCCGTATAGTAGAAGCTGAGAATGCGATCGTAGGGCCATCCCATTCTTGCAAGGCGATAGGAACCGGTTTGGCTCATGCCCACACCATGTCCTAGACCGCCGCCAATAAAGGAGTAACCCTTGATTACCTTTGCTGCTTTTGGGTCAGGATTGGAATTCTCTTCGTAGATCGGTTGGATATAAAACAGGAGGCTATCGGGTGGCTCAAATGCATCCATGATTTCGTCTTTTCTCACCTTAATTTTACCTGTATCCGTTTCTACTTCCATTTCTTGCACCCGCCCCGAAGCAGCCCGTTCGGTAATTTGAATTTGTTTGATTTGGTTAAATCTGGTTTGCGCGTCGCCAGAGAGCCTTAAAAAATTTTGTAAGGTTCCTTTGATCTCATCCAACGTCCCATCCTTTTTCCAACGGAAGGTATGCCAACCCGCTTCATTGAAGCCTTCTTTTCTTGCGATAAAGGTACGGAAGTTCTTTTCATTCGATAGATTGGTGTCAAAGGAAAGATTGACGGCATCAACGATAGACTTGAGATAGGGTCTGGGTTTGCCATCCCAGATATCGTTGTAATCGGCAGTGACACCGCCAGTTGTGGAGGAATATAAAGCATCGACAACGCGATTGTTAAAGGTGAGAACGCGACTGCGCGTGTCCGCGATCGCACGATCGGCTACTTCACTGGTTCCCTCTAAGCCCTGATAAACTTGGCATTGGGTCGTGGCGCAGAGATCGTAGTCATCGACGACAAAGCGATGGCGGCTGGCAAGAATGTAAGTCCGCGCCAGCACTGCTTGGGCTTGCACGGCGGGATAGGGCGCATCATAGCCAATTTCATGGGGCACAACCCCGCGCAGATAGGTTTCTAGGGGGACGTTATTGACGAGGGTATAGCTGTGATGGGCATTGGGCTGAAGCCGCAATGTGCCCGCATAGGGGCGATTGTTCACCTCAATAATGCCACGCCCGCTACTGATATCGAGCCGATCGCGGTTGTAACGAAAATTCCCCACGACCCAAGAAGCGATCGCCTTTTGAGAGAGGGTTTTGCGCTCTATTTGCACCAGATCGTTGCCCTGAATGCGCAGGCTAAAGAGCAGGAGTTGGCGCAGCAGCGAGGAATCGTAAATATCCCGTTTTGCCCAGACTTGCCAACGCTTGGGTTGGGCGATCTCGGTGGCTATGCCCTTTTCTTGCCAATGAAACGCACTGGCTGCGGCATTCTCGAAACTGCGATGGTTGCTGAGCACGATCCGTTCTTCCACGATCGGTGGTGCTAGCGGTTGCGCGTTAATCTCAAGCACGACTTCTGAAGTTGTCACCGTTTGGGTGGTTTCGCCAGACTTGAAACTCAGGGTGAGGGTATCGCCAGAGGGGGCTTTAATCGTAATCCGATCTTGAGGATTTGCCCCAAATCGCTGCACAATGCCCACGCGCATAATTGGATTATCATCCTGCTCTGCTCTAAGGCTTTCTCCCCCTGACAAGCTGATGATACAGAATATGCCAATTACAGTTTTACTAAAGATACTGATGTTCTTGTTCATAATTCCTCATCATAGAATCGACATGTCTCAGCAAGGATAGGGCACGCAGAATATAAGCTGGATGGGAGCAAAAAAGCAAGGCTCTATTCCTAACGTTTATAGCAAGCCTAAAGGATTTGTGCGTAGGGGCAATTCATGAATTGCCTCTACAGGTGTACACAGAAAATAGATAAAAAGCCTACCTTAAACTGGCTCATAGGACGATGCCCAATCAATTAAGATTTGCTCGACTCGCGAAACAGGCGATCGTAAGTCGGGTGGTAAAGGCGCGATCGCGCCGTACCGAGTTTTTCTAGTCTGGTTTGGGCTTCGCCTAAGGCGGGGCTAATAATATAAAGCGTTGTGCGGATCAGATCTTGGTTGCGGGTGGCAGAAGCCATTTCATGCAGGGGCACGAGCAAAATTTTCTCATCTGTCCATCCCAACCGATAGCAAATTGCCACCGTTGTCTCGGAGGGATAGTGGGCTAATAGTTTGGCTTGGGCATCTTCAACATGACGGGCGCTGAGGTAGAGACAGAGAGAGGCTTGATGGGCTGCCAAACTCGATAATTCTTCGCGATCGGGGACTTTGGTGCGCCCACTAATGCGCGTGAGGATAATGGTCTGCACCAACTCAGGCACGGTCAACTCTACCTGTAGTCTGGCGGCTGCGAGTTGAAAAGCACTCACCCCAGGGATAATCTCAAATGGAACCTCGGCAGCATTCAAAGCCATAATTTGCTCGTGAATCGCCCCATATAGGCTCGGATCGCCATCATGCAACCGCACGACTAATTGATGCGATCGCGCCCTGGCGATCGTAAAGTCTAAAATTTCTTCTAAGGTCATGCTGGCAGTGGCAACCAACTCAGCATCAGGACGACATACCTCTAGCATCTGCTCGGGCACGAGCGAACTGGCATAGATCACCACATCAGCCTGTACCAAAATATTGCGCCCCTTGACGGTAATTAAATCGGGATCGCCAGGGCCAGCACCAATAATATAGACAGGTTTGATAGACATTTGCTCGTTAGGTTTATCCCGATTTTATATGGTGGCGATCTAATGAAATGCCTACCGAAATGTTAGTATGCCATTAGCTCAAAGCCACTGGCATTCTAACAGCCTCAAGCGGATGTTCTGGGTTCTATCCCATGAATCCTACAAATCGATCTAGCAATCGGGCATGATTCATAGCAATTTTTCTCTGCCTAGGACTGTGGGAGCAATTCATGAATTGCGCCTACATACCAATCCACTAGGATTGCTAAATCAATTTCACTTGAGTTTTTGACAGATCGGGATTTGAGTTCCGCGCAGCGCGTGGTCTTTCAAAAAAACGCGATGCCTTTTTTAAAAATGGTTCAAATTGCGTACGTTAAACCTAGTTGATTGAGTTGGAGATACCCCCCTTGAAAGGAATTTTAATCAGCTTTGCGATTGTTGCGATCGCTGTTGTCGTCTTGGTCGTCGCACAAATTGTCGGTGGGCAATCGGCAGTCAATGCTTCTGAACTTACCCCTGCAACCATAACTAATAACCCTACTACGGAAATTGCTCAAATGACATCTTCAAATGATGCGGAAATCGTTACGACAGAATCTGGTCTAAAGTACCAAGAAATTAAAGTTGGCACTGGGGCACTTCCCAAAAAAGGCCAAAAAGTGAACGTGCATTACATTGGCACGCTAGAGAATGGCACAAAATTTGATAGCTCCCGCGATCGCAATAGTCCTTTCTCTTTTCAACTTGGCGTCGGTCAAGTCATCAAGGGATGGGATGAAGGTCTTTCCACCATGAGAGTGGGCGGTCGTCGCATTCTGACGATTCCCCCTGAGTTGGGCTATGGTGCGCGTGGTGCAGGTGGCGTCATTCCCCCCAATGCTACCTTGATCTTTGATGTAGAATTGCTCAGCCTTTCTTAGTCAAATTTTTAGGTTCGAGTTTTTAGATTCGAGCGATGAGGGGCACATAGATTATGTGCCCCTTTATGCGTAAAGCGGGTATCTTCGCTGAGGGCGATCGCCTCGAGTAGGTTCATCCATTATTTTAGGTTCTATGA
This sequence comes from Tumidithrix elongata BACA0141, assembly GCF_036349135.1. Lineage (NCBI taxonomy): Bacteria > Bacillati > Cyanobacteriota > Cyanophyceae > Pseudanabaenales > Pseudanabaenaceae > Tumidithrix > Tumidithrix elongata. Next base: position 94,464 of record NZ_JAZBJZ010000004.1, on the reverse strand, counting down.
GCGATCGCGCCGATTCTCCAAAATCTAACCCTAAAAATTTAATGCGGTGGCGCCATATCTTGGGGCGGTTTGCGCAGGACAAACTGCAATGCCCGATGGAAGGGCGCGATGCCCGTATTGAAGCGGCGCTCGACTATCTCTATGGTAGAGAATATCAAGGTCGGGGGATGCGGGGAAAAGAGGGGAAAGGGAACAGCACAGAAAAGCAACCAGGTTCCCTCGATCCGAGTCAGCTCAACGTTCCCAGTTGGATTGCGGAAGTACGCGAACTTTTCCCCAAGGAAACCGTAGAGATTGTGGAGAAACACGCCCTCGATCGCTATGGCATGACCGAACTCGTCACCGATCCGCAGGTGCTAGAAAAGCTAGAGCCAAATATCAGCCTGCTCAAAACCATTCTCACCTTTCGCGGCATGATGCAGGGAGAGGTGTTACAGGTGGCGCGTCGCATCGTTCGCGAGGTGGTCGAAGAAATTAAGCAACGCTTGGCAAGCGAAGTACGGCAGGTGCTCGTAGGAAAGCTGAATCGCGCTCAACATAGCCCGCTCAAGGTCGCCCAAAATCTGGACTGGCGGGGGACAATTCGCCAAAATCTCAAGCATTACGACCCAGAACGCCAGCGACTGATTATCCAAAATGTGCGTTTTTTTGCGCGAACGGAAAGACGGGTGCCTTGGCAGGTGATTCTCTGTATCGACCAAAGCGGCAGTATGGCAGACTCGGTGATTCATAGCGCCGTAATGGCGGGGATTTTGGCAGGCTTGCCGCTGTTGCGCGTCAGCTTGGTGGTGTTTGATACGGCTGTAGTCGATCTTTCGGAATATGTCGATGACCCCGTAGAGATTTTGATGAGCGTACAATTAGGCGGTGGCACGGATATCGGACAGGCGATCGCTTATTGTGAGGGACTGATTGAAAATCCTAATCGCACCGTACTCATCCTAGTCAGCGACTTTGCCGAGGGAGCCTCGCCCATGAAACTTCTCAGTGCTTGTCGCAGGCTAAAAGAATCTAGCGTGACGCTATTGGGTCTGGCTTCCCTAGACGAATCCGCGAATCCCTATTACGATCGCCAAATGGCAGAACGTCTTGCCGAAACTGGCATGGAAATCGCCGCATTAACGCCCAAGAGGTTAGCAGAGTGGTTAGCGAAAGTCATCTCTTAAAACAGCTCCAGCAAAAGCTTTTACAGTTTGACGACAGTGCTTTAGAAGCGATCGCCAACAAAGGTCTACTGCGCCGTGCCAAAAAAGACTTACAACAGGGTGAAGTTCCCGTCCTTGCTTCAGAAACGCCGACAGCAATTAAAATGCGGGTTGCCGATGCCGAGGTGACGATGCCAGAGCAGGGCATTGCCAAAGCCAGTTGCACCTGTCCTGCCGTGGATGTCTGTCGCCATATTTTGATCGCGAGTTTATGGCTGGCTGAGACAGCGAGATCCGATGCAACGAAATCTACTGAGAACTCAGAAGCAGGATCGGAATGGGATTCTGTTGGAACGCCAGATCGAACTAATGAGAATCTTCCCAATCCTCAAAGCAAATCAGAGGAACTGCTAGGTTATCGCCATGAGGATCTGGTGAAATGGGCGGGTAGAAAAACAGTCCAAGCGGCGAGAGAACTCCTAGTGAGCGATTCCCCAATTGAGATCGAAGAAGCAGTTCCAATTTCGATTCGCCTCCATCGCCAGAATGTGGTCTGTCGCTATTTCCCCAGCATGGGGCTGGAAGGTATGGTCTGTTCCTGTAAATCGCGGCAGGTCTGTCGGCATTTGGTGGCAGCGGTTTTGGGCTATCAGCAATCTCACGGCATCGCGATCGCCACTTCCGACACGAGCAGCACTTCCTTACAAGCAGCTAGCGGTTCTCCACGCAGTCGATCGCAGGTTTTAGCCGCAGCCATGCAACTTCTGAGAGAATGCGTGAACGTCGGTCTGTGTCATCTGTCTGAGGCGATTCAACAGCGGTTTACGACCTTGGCAGTTTCGGCTACGGGGGTGAATTTGCCCAGATTGTCGCTGATGTTGCGGAGTATCGCCGATGAGTTGCAACTGAGTCGCGATCGCGATGTCAAGGCTGATGAAACTCGCCTCTTCTTAACCGCTGCCCGTACCTATGCCCTATGCGAAGCGCTTTTGAATGCCTTTTCGCAAAAACAGGAACCGAGAGCCGATCTGATTGGCTGGCATCGCACCCAATATGAAGAAGTCGGAACGCTCGATCTGGCGGGTATGGGAGCCTATGATTGGGTCACCAAATCTGGCTATGCGGGACTGACGGTTTTATTTTGGGATTTAGCGGCGAAACAGTGGTGCTGCTGGTCTGAGGCAAGACCGACTTTTCAGGGTACGGGCTTTAATCCACAAGTGCGATACAGGCAACCGAGTGCATGGGAAGGATTATCCACGCCCGAGCAGGCTTCGCAAACGCAATTTAAGTTGATGGCAGCAAAGCGAAATCGCCTAAACCGCTTATCCTCTTCTAGCAAAACCCGTGCAATCGGAATTGCGGCGGTTGACCCCACCCAGATTGATTTTGCCGATCGCCTTTTTCATTCGTGGTCGGCTTTACGCAGCTATGCTGCCACTACGGTGCGATCGGGGCTAAGCGAATACGATCTGCTACGCGAAATGGTCGTGATTCGTCCTAGGGCTTGGGGTGAGAAGGGTTTCGATGAAATGGAGCAGATGTTTACTTGGCTAGTTGCCGATGAGGATGGACAGTTGTTGCCGTTGCAGGTGAGATTTCGGGCTGGAGAAGAGCAGCGGATTCAATATTTGGAAGCGTTGGAGCCAGAACAGATGGGCGTATGGGGTATTGTGGGGCAGCTTGCGATCGCGAGATCGGGGCTATCGCTCTATCCCATTTCTTTGCTCTTTTCTTTACCCAGTGGCGCTCCGTCGCAGGCGAGTTCCCATCAGCCTGTGGTTAATCTGAGCTTTGCCTTAGCCACTAAGCATGGCAGCAGTTCAGCTCAAAGTGTCCAGCATGAGAATGCGATCGCAACAGCGGCGGAATTTGAAGAAATTGAAGATCGCCTAGAAATCCCTCCAACCTCTATACCACTGAGTCGATTAGAGCAAAGGCTGGAACATTTGACAGCGGAAATTCAAGGTATGGCGGAACAGGGGAGCAGTCGGATGACCGAAGCGATCGCCAATCAATGGCAGTTGGAGGCAAATTTGTTTGAGTCCGTGGGGCTAAAATCTCTGGCAGATTGTTTAAACGGCTTGGCGCGAGAACCGCAGAGTCGGGCTGGCTATATATTGCGGCTGCGGTACTTGTGCTTGCTTTGCCAAGAGGTTACAGTCAAAGAATATTTGATGCGATCGCGATAGTTACTGGGTATATTCACAGTTGAAATAGAAGCAGGCTCAATATGACGCAATTTAATAATCCCCTTGGTTTATCCGAGCAAATCATAGACCTACTTTTGGAAGACATTAAGCGATTTGAGATCGTATTGAATGATGAAGAGATGCGCGATCGCTTAGTTCAATATGTGCTAGATGGCAGCGACGAACAGGTTTTGCAAGACTTGCCCACAGCAATCAATGCGGCGCTATCAGCCCTTCAATCTCAGCAGGCGCAACCTCACCAAGCCCTATTATCTCTGCTGCAACCTCACGATTTCCACAGCAAGTTTCAAGAACAGTGGCAAAAGTCGGTCAAGGCAAGATCCAAATTTTGGGAAAACCCAACGATTCAAGAGGCTCCTTTCTATTTTCGTTTGGCTCAAGTCTATAAACTCCCGTTTAATCACATTTACAATGTTTTCAATCCCTATGGCAACGCTCCAATCGATTGGCTGACTGCTTTCCTGCAAGCGATCGCTGGGAATGAAATGTACCACAATCCAGATCTTGGTAAGGATAAGCTCAATGTCAGTGCCAAAACAATTGCAGAGATGCTCGTTATAGCAGAAGAGAAGCCCGACAGATTGGCTCGTATTGCTTATTTGGCAGCCCCTGATGATTATCAAGCTAAAAATTTATCGCAGATCGCTTGTGCTTTAAAGGATTTCTCGGAATATTCGCTCCAGCACCTCGATGTCATCCATGAAGCGCTCTCGCATACAAACTCCAAACAGAAAATCTTGGCTTTAGAGATTATCAAGGATCGCCAAATTCCGATCGCTAGTTTTGTCGAAGCGATCGCGTCTCTCGCTGTCAGTTCCGCAAAATCCGTAAGAACTTTAGCTGAGTTAATTATCCAAAAGAATCTTGAGGTTGCGATTCCTAGCTTAGAAAACCTTGCCACCAAAGGCAAAGCAGACGAGCGGTTTTATGCGGTTAAATTATTGGGAACTCAAGCGCAGAATCATGATTTCTTGAAGGAACGCCTCAACCTTGAGAAAGCAGAGAAGGTAAAAGATGCGATCGCCGAAATTCTCGAAGCACCTGCCCCCGTTGAAACGCCTAGCTCTGAACCTTCATTCCCTCCCTTGCCAGAAATCAATCGAGAAGCTCCATTACCTGAAAGCGTCAAAATTAGGCTAGAGGAACTCATGCATCAAGCCTATCAAGCTTCTGAAACCCACTACCAGAGGAATAAAGCCCAGCAAAGCTGGCTAAAACCACCACAATCGTTAAAATCCAGCCAAATAGACAGCTTCGTTGACATGCTTCAACGTGGATTGGGTAAAGATTGCAGGAACAATTCCAAAATTATGCAGGGAAACTGGTTGATCGATTCCCACCAGCAATTTATTAAGGCTTTTTTAGAGACTCCCGACCTCGAACTCATCCATGTCGTACGATTTTTGCTGGTGATGGGACAAATTAATTATATAGAGCGCAGCGATCGCAGTACATATAATCCTGGTGCTCTCAATTCTTGGGCGATTGGGTATCTATCAGACTATCAAAAAGCAAAGGGGATTCAGTTCGGTTTGCGAGATTTAGCGGCTGTATTTAAGGCTTTAGAGATGGATGAAAATAGCATTGGCTTGACATTTCTAGATCCCTACCAAGGTAAAGGGTTAATCGACCGATTTGATTGGGTTCAAGATTCGCTCTATCCATATTTCCAAGAGAGGTTGAGTAGTCTCGAAGAAATCCTAAAACCTCAGCCCACTTCAAAATCGACCTATCATTACGGCAAAAACTTCCAACGACAAACTGTATTACAGATTTTAGAGAAGTTCCCAGAAGCTCCGCCTAATCTGAGACCGATCTTATGGGAGATTGCGCTAGGTAATTCTAAGTCGGAAAAGCCTCTTGCCCAGCGTTGTCTAGAGAATTTATCCGATACGCCTGAGAAAGTAATGAAGGCATTAAGCGATCGCAGTGCCGAAATTCGCATTGCCGCCGCCGATTGGATGAGTCGTTTGGCAATTCCCAATGCCATTGATGTCATTAAAGCAGCGCTCAAGACCGAGAAAAGCGAACTCGTTAAAGACGCTCTGATCCGAAGTCTCGAAAAGCTCGGTGCATCCGTAGAAGAGTTTCTCGATCGCGCAGGTTTACAAGCCGAGGCAAAAGCTGGACTCAAAAAAGGAATTCCAGATGCCCTAGCATGGTTCCCTTTTGACAATTTACCTGTCGTGCGTTGGGAAGACAGCAACGCGCCCGTAGATCGCGAGATTCTTACTTGGTTTATTCTCCAAGCCTACAAACAAAAAACTGCCGAACCCAGCCCTTTGGTAAATCGCTATGTTTCTTATTTCAAGAAAAGCGATCGCGAAGATCTAGGCAAGTTCGTTCTCCAAGCTTGGATCGGACAGGATACGATTCCCAAATATACCTATCAAGAGGCTGACGACTTGGCAAAGCCTCAGACCGCTTCAATGTGGTCTTACCATCAGCAGTTTCTCAGTCGCACGCCCGACACCGAAGAGAAAATCTATCAACAACTCCTACAACAGTATCAAAGCTACAAACAATATACTGCCGAACAAGCAGAAACCTATGCGCGGCAAACGGCGGCTTATCAGTGGCAACAGCGATTAAACACCCTAACCATCACCGAAGAACAGTTGCATCGCACCCATGTCAATCAATTTCTCGGTCAACTCAAAGGCAGTGCGATTAAAGAAAAAGGCGTACTGGCGATGGTTGCGTCCTGTGGGGGTGCATCCGTAATTCCCTTCGTCAGCAACTATCTACAGACCTATTACGGCAGGCGTGCAGCGCAATGTATGGCTTTACTGCAAATGCTGGTTTGGGTAGAGGACTTTAGCGCAATTCAACTACTGCTCTCGGTGGCAAAACGATTCCGCACCAAGAGCATTCAAGAAGAAGCGCAGAAATGCGTGGAAATCCTTGCCGATCGCAAAGGATGGTCAACCGACGAACTCGGCGATCGCACGATTCCCACCTTGGGATTTGATGAAAAAGCCGAACTAGTCCTAGAGTATGGCGATTCCAGTCAGGATGCATCCTGCCGCAAATTCACAGCCAAACTAGATCGAGATTTTAGCTTTGTGCTTTACAACCCCGAAGGCAAGGCAATCAAATCGCTGCCCGACCCCCGCAAAGACGAGGATGCCGAAGCTGTTAAGGAAGCTAAGAAATTGCTCTCGGATGCCAAGAAACAACTGAAATCTTTACTCACACTCCAAAAAGAACGCTTGTACGAAGCCATGTGCACGCAGCGATCGTGGCAATTCCGCGATTGGGATTTATTCCTCAACAAACATCCTGTGATCTCTCGCTATTGCCAAACCCTAGTCTGGTCTGTCTATAAAGGGAATGAGATTGATGGCGAGGCGATCTCGCAAACCTTCCGCCCCTTAGAGGATGGCACGCTCACCGATGTCGAAGACAATGCCGTCACAATTCCCCCTGAAGCTACGATCCGCCTCGCCCATGCCAGTCTCTTAGATCGCGAACTCTCTGGATCGTGGCAAACCCATTTTGCCGATTACGAAGTCGTTCCCCTATTTTCCCAATTTGGGCAAGACACCTATATCCTGCCTGAGGAGAAAGCCCAAACCACGGAGATCTCTGACTTTGAGGGATATATGGTGGAGACATTCCAAATTCGCGGCAAGGCAACTAAGTTAGGCTATACCAGAGGGCAATCCCAAGATGGTGGCTGGTTCTACGATTATCGTAAATCCTTCGCAGGTCTAAAATTAGAAGCGGCGATTCAATTTACAGGTAACTTTTTACCCGAAGAGAACAGATCCGCCGCTTTAGAGAAGCTCTCTTTCCAAAGACTCGAAGAAAATACGCAAGACTATTACTATCGCCAACCCGCACTGCCCCTGAGCGAAATTCCCCCCGTTCTGCTCAGCGAGGTCTGGAACGATCTAAAAGCGATCGCTGCTCAAGGCATAGGCTACGATCCCGACTGGCAAAAGAAATCCGCCTATTAAATCGTGCGATTAAATCCTGATGAGCAAATAATGTTACGGTAAAGTTGACTGGCTCTAGATATTTTCAATAAAAACGCGCAATGATTAAAAACGACTCTTGGATTATCCAAATGGCAGAAAAAGGCATGATTGTGCCTTTTGAGCCCAGCTTAATTCGCCAAATACAGGTAGATGACCAGTCCCGTCGCGTGATTAGCTATGGTTTGTCTTCCTATGGCTACGATATTCGACTGTCCGCGAACGATTTTCAGGTATTTCGCCATATCCCAGGTACGGTAGTCGATCCCAAAAATTTTAACCCTGCGAATTTGGAGCGATCGCAGCTTCATACTGACAGTAGTGGGAGTTATTTTATTTTGCCCGCCCATTCCTACGGCTTAGGTGTAGCCTTAGAGCGCTTAGAAGTACCTGATAATGTTTCGGTAATCTGCATAGGTAAATCTACTTACGCTAGAATCGGCTTGATTGCAAATCTCACCCCTGCGGAGGCTGGCTGGCGCGGACATTTAACCTTAGAATTTTCTAACTCATCGAGTGCTGACTGCCGCATTTATGCGAATGAAGGCGTCGTACAATTGTTGTTCTTTGAAGGCGAACCCTGTGCGGTCAGCTATGAAACGCGCCGAGGTAAATATCAAGATCAACAGGAAATGGTTACACTGGCTAAAGTGTAAGCAGGTTTTTATAAGATAAATTTCCGACCATTCATCATGCTACCTGTGAACTTACCAACCGAACTTACCCCCTTTAATTCCCCCTTGGTAAGGGGGAAGATAAGAAATCTTGTTCTCTCCCCTTACCAAGGGGAGGGCTAGGGTGGGGTAAATTTTAAATCAATCATGCCTTAACTATGGCAAAGCAAAAGCGCGTAATTGTGATTGGGGCTGGTATTGGGGGGCTCACCGCAGGGGCGTTATTGGCGCACCGAGGGTATGAAGTTCAAATCTTTGACCAAGCGATCGCACCCGGGGGCTGTGCTTCCACGTTTAAACGGCGCGGCTTTACCTTTGATGTGGGGGCAACGCAAGTTGCAGGTTTGGAAGCAGGGGGGATTCACCATCGCATTTTTACCGAGTTAGGCATCGAAATTCCCGCCGCGACCTACTGCGATCCTGCCTGTGCTGTGTATTTGCCCAATGAAAGCGAACCGATTAATATCTGGCGCGATCCGCAAAAATGGAAAGCAGAACGGCAGCGACAGTTCCCCCATAGCGAACCCTTTTGGCAGTTCCTCAACGATCTGTTTCAGCCCAGTTGGCGGTTTCAGTCTCGCGAGCCAGTTTTGCCACCCCGCAGTTTGTGGGATCTCTGGCAATTAATCAAAGCCGTTCGCCTCGATACGCTGCCCACGATGCCCTATACCTTTTCCACGGTCGGCGATGCCCTGAGAGGATTTGGTTTGGCAAGCGATCGCCGCCTGCGGACATTTCTAGATTTGCAGCTAAAACTCTATTCGCAAGTCAATGCCGAAGAAACGGCATTGCTCTATGCCGCCACCTCTATGGCGGTATCGCAAGCCCCCTTAGGCTTGTTCCATTTAAAAGGGAGCATGCAGGTTCTCTCCGATCGCTTAGTCGAAGCTTTAGAACGGAAGGGGGGCAAGTTATTCATGCAGCATTCTGTGGAAGCGATCGAGCCCAAACAGCCGCCCCAAGTAAAAGTGACGAATCGACGTACTGGCGATACTTGGTGGGAACCCGCCGATTGTGTGGTGGCAAATGTCACCGTGCAGAATTTGGTGAAACTTTTGGGGAGTCAAGCTCCCACTGGATATCGAAACAGAGTGGAAAACCTAAAACCTGCGTCGGGTGCTTTTGTGGTCTATTTAGGTGTCGATCGCGCTGCCATTCCCGAGTGTTGTCCACCCCATCTACAGTTTCTCGATGACTATGAGAGTTCGCGCTCTCTGTTTGTCTCTGTGAGTCAAGAGGGAGATGGACGCGCACCCGAAGGCAAAGCCACAATAATTGCCTCGGAGTTTACCGATGCCAAGGCTTGGTGGGAATGCGAAGATTATGAGGCACTGAAACAGCAGTTTACCGATCGCGCGATCGCGCAGCTAGGCAAATACTTCGATCTCGAGGGCACAATTCTGCATGTGGAAGCAGGTACACCTCGCACTTTTGCCCGTTATACGGCGAGGGAGCAAGGCTTTGTGGGTGGGATTGGTATGCGCGTTTCCACCTTTGGCCCTTTTGGGTTTGCCAATCGCACGCCGATTCAGAATGTCTGGTTGGTGGGAGATAGCACCCACCCCGGCGAAGGAACCGCAGGCGTGAGTTATTCCGCGCTGACAGTGGTGCGACAAATTCAGCAGGCAGATCGATAATGCGAATTATGGGCATCGATCCGGGCATTGCCACGTTGGGATTCGGCATACTTGAGGCAGAGAAAGATACGGTACCGAAGTTATTGGAATTTGGCGTGATCCAAACGCCGAAAAATACACCGATGGGCGATCGCCTCAAAACCATCTATGACGATATGCATACCCTGCTGACGGAATGGCAACCCCAAATCGTAGGCATGGAAAAGCTCTTCTTTTATCGCATGGGAAATTTGATTAGCGTGGCACAAGCCAGAGGTGTGGTTCTGCTCACCCTTTCCCAACATGGCATTCAACCTGAGGAATTTTCGCCGCCCCAGATCAAGCAAGCTCTGACGGGCTATGGTAGAGCCGACAAAGCCGAAGTCCAAGAAGCAGTGGCTCGGGAACTCAATCTCGAAAAGATTCCCAAACCCGATGATGCTGCCGATGCGATCGCGGTGGCTTACACCTGCTATCTCTTCAATACCCTGGGGAATTTTGGATAGGTGAACTGCTACGATCGCAATTTCAATTGCCCTGCAAACCGCGATAGTTGGTGTTTGATTGACCTGTTGCCGCCACACTGGCTAACGCTTCGCGCAGGCGATCGGTGAATTTCAGATCGCTCCAATCGTCATCCGCCCACCATAGACCTACCGCCGCCATGAATTGAGTCACCCGATCCTCTCCCTCTCGGACGGTTATCAAAAAATAGCAATCGTCATTGCGCTGATCGTAACTGTCGAACGTAGCAGTCCAAGAACTCGAAGAGTTGATGGATATGGGCTCATGGAATTGCGGAAACTCAAACGCCATCGAACCTCCAATCCTGCTCAAGGGAATTACTCGAAAATATTATAGATAAATTCCAACGTTGGTTGAGCGAAGTCGAATCGGGATAAGAAAGCCCGAAAGCTATACATCCCAAAGATCCCCCCTCAGCCCCCCTTGAAAAAAGGGGGGAGAACTCACTTGTCCCCTTTTTCAAGGGGGATGCCCGATAGGGTAGGGGGATCAAACTGCTCGGCTCTGGTAAGTTAGCTTGCTTTGTTCCGAAAGCCTTAACCCGAACTCAGGTTAACTAGGAGTCCATTCCTGTAATCTTCCGAATGGTATTGCCTTCATGGTCGGCTCCCTTCAACATCCGATTCCAATAGACCCAAGGCAATACGTTACGCTTGAGGAACCACATGCTATAGCGCTCTTGCGTGCAATCGAGCGGAAAACTGGGATAAGGATTGCCATCATAGTCAAACTCCGCCATGATCGTTTTGCCATAGCCCGTAATCAACGGACAACAGCTATAGCCGTTATACTTGGCATCGAGCGATCCTTTTTTAAGCAGTGCCAAGAGGTTTTTGACGAGGACTGGAGCTTGTCGTCGAATGGCAGCAGCCGTTTTGGAATTAGGAAGCGAAGAGGCATCCCCCAAACTAAATACATTGGCATAGCGATTGTGCTGGAGCGTATATTTATCCACATCAACCCAACCCAGTGGGCTTTCCACTGCTAATTTGCTGGACTTAATGAAATCGGGAGCGCTCATTGGAGGAGCAACATGGATCAGATCGTAGGGTATGGTTACCTCTTTCACCGATCCATCGATCGTGACATCAAATATGGCTTTTTTCGCTGCGGCATTAATAGCTTTGAGATTATGTAAGACCTTCAGATCGATGCCTTTTCGCTCCGCCACCTGCATTAATGGAGGCACAAATGTCGGCACGCCAAAAATTTTGGGAGTTGCTACGCAATAGCTAATCTGGGTTTTCGCTCGCACCCCGTTGCGGCGGAAGACATCATCCGCCAGATACATCACTTTTTGGGGTGCTCCAGCACATTTAATTGGCGTTGCTGGGAACGTAAACACGGCATTGCCACCTCGAAAATTGTCGATCGCTTCCTTTGTGTAGGTGGCACCACCAGGAATATAGTTACTACAGACCCCATTTCTCCCGATCGCATCTTTTAAGCCTGCAATGCGATCCCAATCGAGTTGAATACCAGGACAGACGATCAGGTAGTCATAGGTAACTTTTTGACCACCCTGAGTAATCAGGTAATTGGCATCGGGTTCAAATTGGGCAACCGCATCCCGCAGCCAAGTCGATCCCTTGGGAATGCAGTCGGCTTCTGGTTTGACCGTTTCCTCAAACTGGAAACAGCCTGCCCCTACCAACGTCCATGCGGGCTGGTAATAATGGCGATCCGATGGTTCAATAATGGCAATATCTAGCGATCGATCTTGAATCAGCAGTTGAGCGGTGACGGTGATCCCCGCCGAACCTCCTCCAACTACAACAATTTGATGATGAACCGTAGGCTGCTGGGTGGAATTTGAGTGAAGTTCAGTAGTCATTTTGGCTATAAATTTTGGCTATGAAGAAGGTCTTTTTTCTTAATTCCGCTCCGACTAGAAATCAAGAAAATTGGAAGGAAACCATCACGCTGTATTGACATAAATTCGTGAGCCATTATAGCAATTGACGGTGATGGCGTTGCGCATGCAGCAAAGTTGGAGTTGAATTATCCCATAAATTTGCATGGTTTTCTGCGTTCAAAGACCTAGCATTCTGGCTCTATACCTTCAAATCCATAGACCCCAAATTTAGGTTTTCGTCGATCTGTTGCGATCGGCTATAGTTAACAATTATGACGATCAATAATTTTTCACCCCAAGAGATTAAAGCCGAAGGCTTGACCCCAGACGAGTACGCCATGATCTGCGATCGCCTGGGTCGGCAACCAAACAAAGCAGAATTAGGTATGTTTGGCGTAATGTGGTCAGAGCATTGCTGCTATAAAAATTCCCGCCCCCTGTTAAAGCAATTTCCCACCACAGGCGATCGCATTTTGGTGGGGCCGGGTGAAAATGCAGGGGTCGTAAAGATCAAAGATGGTGTGGCCGTGTGTTTTAAGATCGAGAGCCACAACCGTCCCTCCGCTGTAGAGCCCTTTCAGGGTGCTGCCACGGGCGTAGGCGGCATTTTGCGCGATATTTTTACCATGGGTGCCAGACCGATCGCCGTGCTAAATTCCCTGCGATTTGGCGATCTCTCCGATGCTTGGGTACGCAGTCGAGTGAATGGCATCGTCAGCGGGATCGCAGGCTACGGCAACTGTGTGGGCGTGCCGACGATTGGGGGAGAGGTCTATTTTGATGCTGCTTACAATCGCAATCCCTTGGTAAATGCAATGGCGATCGGCTTGATGGAAACCAAAGAAATTGTTAAGTCTGGGGCATCGGGCGTGGGTAACCCCGTGCTCTATGTCGGCTCGACTACAGGACGAGATGGCATGAAAGGAGCCAGCTTTGCCAGTGCCGAATTATCAGATGAATCTCAGAAAGACCGTCCCGCCGTCCAAGTCGGCGATCCCTTTTTAGAAAAATCCCTGATCGAAGCCTGTTTGGAAGCCTTTAAAACCGGTGCAGTCGTCGCCGCCCAGGATATGGGAGCCGCAGGGCTGACCTGTTCCACCTCAGAGATGGCAGCCAAAGGGGGCTTGGGCATTGAGTTGGATTTAGACAAAATTCCTGCGAGAGAAACAGGCATGAGTGCCTATGAGTATCTCCTGTCTGAGTCTCAAGAACGGATGCTATTCGTCGCCAGCAAGGGAAGGGAAGCCGAACTGATCGCGATCTTCCATCGTTGGGGCTTGCATGCCGTGGTCGCAGGGGAAGTTTTGGCGGAACCGATCGTGCGCATTCTGTGGCGCGGTGAGATTGCTGCCGAAATTCCCGCCACAGCACTTGCCGACAATACGCCGATCTATCATCGTCAGTTGGCAGATACACCAGCCTATGCGCTCAAGGCGTGGCAATGGCAAGAATCAGCGATCGCTGCCCAATTGGCAGAAACCAGCAACCTCAACGAGATTCTCTTAAAGCTTTTGGATAGTCCCGCGATCGCTTCTAAAGCATGGGTCTATCGCCAATACGATCAGCAGGTGCAAAATAATACGGTGATGTTTCCCAATCAAGGCGATGCTGCCGTGATTCGGATTAGAAGCTTAGATTTTGGTGTGGGCGAAGTTCCACCGCTCTCAATGGGGAATCCTCAAGATGGCATGGAAGGTGTAGCTGCTACCGTAGATTGTAATGCCCGCTATGTCTATCTCGATCCCTTTGAAGGTTCTAAACTGGCTGTAGCGGAGGCAGCGCGAAATCTCTCCTGTGTGGGAGCCGAACCGATCGCTGTGACGGACAATCTCAACTTTGGTAGCCCCGAGCATAGTGTGGGTTACTGGCAACTCCACGAAGCCTGTCGCGGTATCGCCGATGCCTGTCGCGAACTCAGTACGCCCGTTACAGGAGGGAATGTCTCGCTCTATAACGAAACCATTGATGCGGAAGGGAATTCCCAACCGATTTATCCCACACCTGTGATTGGAATGGTCGGAATTGTCTCGGATGTGCGTAAAGTTTGCGGTCAGGGTTGGCTGGGCGCAGGCGATCTAATCTATCTGATTGGTTCCAGTCAAGTCAGTCTCGCCGCTTCCGAATATTTGGCGGTGGTTGTGGGTGAAGTAACGGGTAGACCGCTGGCACTAGATTACGATTTGGAACGGAAAGTGCAGTCGGTTTGCCGCGAAGGTATTGCTAAGGGATGGATTCGCTCTGCCCATGACTGTGCTGAAGGTGGCTTAGCAGTAGCGATCGCGGAGTCCTGTATCGCGGGAAATCGCCCCGCCCAAATTCAGCTTGCGAATATTCCTGATGTTCAACCGATCAATCTTTTGTTTGGCGAAGGTGCAAGCCGTATTGTTGTATCGGTTCGAGCCAGCGATCGCGTAGCATGGGAAGCCTATCTAGCGGCTGAACTCAGCAGCAATTGGCAAAAAATCGGACAGGTGGGTAATTCCGACGAGCTTATTTCAATTCAAATTGACGGGATTGCACCTGCGATCAAGTTGTCTTTAGCTGAAATCACGGAAGCCTTTACCCAAGCCATTCCTAACCGCATGAAGGGCTAACACGATGCCGAACCGTTGCGCTCCAGAAGTTGTCTATCTGAAGCAACTACACTCTGGCGATCTAGGCGCATAACGGTTGAATTGAGCGGCAAGTGATAGCCTACTAAATTGTCCGCTCCAATAGGATGTTAGACCGTGCCTCACCGATCGCTTATAATACATGTATCCTCGCGTGACTGGGAGTTTAAATTATGCCTCTCTCTGAGTTAATTCCTTTAGTAAACAATCTGAGTCAGCCAGACAAATTGTCACTCTTCAAACTCCTAGCCGTACAACTCCCAGATGCTGAACTACAAGCTATCTTTTCTGCATCAGAGTATCCAGTTTGGTCACCCTACGACGCAACGGAAGCTGCAAATATTTTGATGCAGATGATTCAGAATGAACAAAAGGAATCTACTCGTGCCTAGTACAGTCGAGTTCCCCTTTTCTGACGATGAAGCATTACCCAAAATCCCCATCACTCTGAGTTATGTAGACTTTTCTATCTCCACGATTGCACTGCTAGATACTGGTTCTACAGTCAATTTATTACCTCATGAAATCGGGGTTCAATTGGGTGCAATTTGGGAGGAACAAACTGTCCGCTTGCCATTGGCTGGAAATCTTGCAAGAGTTGAAGCGCGGGGTTTATTTATGCGTGTTCAAATTGGAGGTCTGGAGCCAGTTCGTTTAGCATTTGCTTGGGCACAAATCTCTCAGGTGCCCTTAATTCTTGGGCAAACGAACTTCTTTCGGGAATTTGATGTCTGTTTTCAGCGATCGCGACAGACGATCGAAATTACTCGCTTCTAAATCGATACCGATCGCGACAATCTTAAAAGAATCCGAAATAGTTTAGCGATTTTTAAAGAAAATTCTTCCTGAAAATTCTGGGGAAGAGGTCGATTTAAATCGTCAAAGCTAGCTGATAAATTTGGCGGCGGGGTAGGTTTGTTAGTGCTGCTAGTTGACGACTGGCTTCCGATCGCGATATTCCCTCATCTAATAAACTCTGTAGCTCCGACAATAATTTTTCCTCTGTCCAGATCGGAGTTGTCGGTGGGGGCGAACCTGCCAAGACCAGTGTAAATTCGCCCTTGGGTGGGCGATTGGTGAAATAAGCGATCGCATCTGCCAGGGTTCCTCGCCAAAATTCTTCATGCAGTTTGGTTAATTCCCGCGCGATCGCGATCGGTCTAGTTGATTCTAAAGCATTCTGCAAATCTTCCAGCGTACGAATTAAGCGATGGGGTGCTTCGTATAAGATCGCCGTGCGGGGTTCTTGCTGAATTGCCTTGAGGCGGCTCTGGCGTGCTTGGTTGTCCGTAGGTAAAAATCCTTCGAACACAAACCGCTGCGGGTCAAGTCCCGACGCACAAACTGCCGCGATCGCTGCCGTCACCCCAGGAATGGGGATAACCCGTATATTTGCCTGCACGCAAGCCTGCACGAGTTCGTAACCGGGATCGGAAATGGCTGGCATTCCTGCATCGGTCACGAGGGCAATCGCTTGTCCTGCCTGTAATTTCGCCACGAGTTCGGGTATGCGCGATTGGCTGTTGTGGTCGTGGTAACTAATTTGGGGCGTGCCGATCTGGAAATGCTGTAGCAGCCGACCTGTATGGCGGGTATCCTCGGCAGCAATGAAATCTACCTGCTGCAAGGTATGAATCGCCCGCATGGTCATGTCTTCGAGGTTGCCAATCGGTGTACCCACTAGGTAGAGAATGCCCGCTGCGCCATCTTCAGATGCCTCCGATGAATCCGATGATCGCTTTAGCGCCAATTCCGATCCTCCAAGTCTCTAACCTGACGCTCTAGGCGATCGATCCGTCCGCGAAGCTCATCCATCTCGTTTTGACGGGGCACGCCCAAATCTTGCATGACATTACGAATTTGGCGTTGAATCAAGGTCTCGACGTTAACCTGCTCGGTTTTAAAGCGGCTGGTTAATTCGTTAATAAAGTCCGTTGCCTGATCGGAGTCGATCTTGCCATCTTTGACCCATTCATCGGTCACTTCTTTGAGTTTGTCCACCATGAGTGAGGTTGTCCCCACCCCAATCATTAATAATTGCTTGAGCAAATTGTTATTATCCATAGTTCTTGGCTGAGACCTATCTACATTCTGACTCAGAAAATCACGATCTAACTAGCAAATCTAGTTTTCTGGCATTTCTCCCCCAGATTGTGTCATAAGAGATAGGGAGAGCATTGTTTATTTCTTTGCGGAATGCCAGTTTTATCTAATCGAGCTTGGTTGAAAATTGTTTTTGAGGTGGCGATCGCCTTGACGATTGCAGTGGGGATGACCTTTGGCTATCCTACCCAATCTGCCCATGCGGCAAGAAGCATTGTCCAGTTTTACGATGGCGACAACATGACGATCGTGCAAAGCGGCATCAAGACCAAGATTCGCCTTGCCTGTATCGATGCCCCAGAATTACAGCAGCCCCTCGGCGATCGCGCCCGCAAAACCCTGAAGTCCCTAGTGGGAGACTTGCCCATCGCACTACATGTATTTAAACGCGATCGCTTGGGACGCTTAATTGCCGAGGTCTATGCCGATGGTGAGAATGTCAACAAGCTACTCGTAGCGCAGGGGCAAGCCCATTTTGACCGAGAGCAAATCAAAGACTGTGGTGATTATGAAGCGATCGAACAACAGGCAAAAGACAGTCATGTAGGGATCTGGGAACATGGGGCAGATGTACAATTGCCCAGTCAATTTAGGCGACTCCATCGTTAGAGAATACTTTGCGTCCCACATCCAAAACCCAGTCCCAAAATATAGCCTCTGCGATCGTTCCAAGCTGATTGGACAGTCACAGAGGCGATGCTTCAATCCCTCATGTTAATTAGAGCTTCTCAGCAGTACATCTGAGTTTGATGTCAAGGTTAAGTCAGTATTTGGATTAATCGACGATAGCGTGACACTGTTGCGCCCTACAAATACACTAAGCAATGCGCCAAGACCTGCACCACCTAAAACCTCTTCGGTGGCGATCGCGCGATCGCCAGTTACGCCAGCGATCGCAGCCGCCGCAGCAGCACCAAGGGCAGCATTCTGAATCACACTTCCTACATTGATGCCTTTGTCAACTTGCTCTGTTCTGGTCACAACTTGAGAAGTGGCGTTGAGCGCCGTACGTTGACCATTCGGAAAAACAAGTTCCCTAGCAACAAACTGCGCGCCTCCTTGTACGGAGCGAAGTTCGCCAACCACTTGGCTATTTATAGGAATTAAAACCATACCTTGCGAAGAAATAATATTTCGCGCTACGGTCAAAGTTAGTGGAACGGTTTCATTCGGTCCAAGTAAAATCTTTTCTTTGGAGTACTGAACAGCGATCGTAGTGCCCGCAGGAATTCTTAGCGAATCCTGTTGTGGGGGTGGGTTAGAAATGCTCTGACCGACAATGTAGGGAGAAGGAATTGCCGTAACCTGTCCCTGTCTTGCCAGAGCTTGATAGATAAAGGCAGCAACTTCCGCTCGCGTTGCAGTTTGATTGGGGTTGAGAAATAGAACGTTGGGATAATTTACGACCAAACGATTCTCAGTAGCCGCAGCTACGCTATTGCGAGCATAACTAGGAATACTGCTTGCATCTGAAAAAGTTTGCAAAGTTGAGTCAGGTGAGGCAGTTGTCGTATAGTTCAACCCATTGGCAAGGGAAACGAGAATCTGCACGCGTGGAATATTTTGAGTGGGGTTAAATACATTGCCGGGATAACCTGCCATAAAGCCCAGTGTGTAGGATTTTTGAATGGCTGGAGCTGCCCAATAGTCCGAGGCAACATCAACAAACGTGACACTATCGCGGATCGGGGATTTGGTCATAGCTTTGCTAAGCATCGCGGCAAACTGTGCCCTTGTTACGGCATCATTCGGACGAAAACTTCCATCAGGGAATCCTTTGATAATATCTCTTGTCGCTAATTCTTGAATGAAGGATTGCGCCCAATAGTTAGATGGAACGTCATTAAAACTAGTCTGTGCATAGGTGGGAGCTGCACTAATGAAGGGAAGAGCCGAGCTACCTATAAAGCTTATGGCTACAAGTACGGCGGAGCCAGAGCGAAATTGATGGTAATTCATGGTGAAATATTCTCTTTGTGCATTATTATGTCTACGATTACCATGGCAAACTGTTGGGTTATTTCCTGAATGAATTGGATGAGTTGATTAACCACGTTACAAAACTTCAGGAAAAACAGATGGGTAGTGAAGGAATTCGGAGATTCTCAAATCAGTGCATGGGCACTCGATCTGATATCTATCAGACTTCTTCTCGTAGTTCTCTTTACTCTCTGCATGACTGCGTGCTATCTGGAAATGTTTCTAAACCAGAGAGATGTCCTCCTCAAGAGATAATCTTCTATAGATTCACTGCTTATATTCTCGCCAAGCTTATATTATGGAAGTTCGAGCCGAAAAATTAGAAGATGTAGGGGCTATTCACAAAGTCAATATGACGGCATTTGGACGAGAAAGCGAGGCAAATTTAGTAGACGGGAGAATTACATTTTGCTAAGCCCTTAGTTGAAACTAAAGCGAGATGTGGGTATAAACTCTATAAACCCATCTTTTTAGGAGAGAAGCAATGGCTTCAAATTACTCGTTTGATATTGTTAGCGACTTTGAGGAGCAAGAACTAATTAATGCCCTCGATCAAACCAGACGCGAAATTGTCAGTCGCTACGATCTAAAAAATACAGACACCGAATTAATTTTTGAAAAAGATACGATTACAGTCAAAACAGACAGTGAATTTACCCTTGCCTCTGTAACCGATGTGTTGCAGTCCAAGGCAATTAAACGCAACCTATCCCTAAAAATCTTTGACTATGGCAAGGTAGAGTCTGCTAGTGGCAACCGCGTCACGCAAACGATCAAACTGAGAAAAGGTATCGAACAAGAAATCGCCAAAAAAATCTCGAAGATTATTCGAGATAGCTTCAGTAAAGTTCAAGCAAGTATCCAGGGTGACTCTTTAAGAGTGTCTGCTAAGTCTAAGGATGAGTTACAGGAAGTGATTCAATTGGTTAAGTCACAGGATCTACCCGTGCCTCTGCAATTTACCAACTATCGATAAATCTGAGCCTAAACTAAATTAGCCCCCTCGTTTTTATTTTAAGCACCGATCGCTTGATTAATCTGTAATGCGCCGCGAGCAGGGTTCGGTAAGCTGATTGAAGTTCTGGCTACACTGACCCTGTATTCGCAGCGATCGCGCTGTAAGCAATATGTATTAAATTAAGACCTACGTAAAGCGTAATAACGAAATTACTTACGATAGCTGTTACGACGACGACGTCTCTTCTCCATTGCCTTACGCTTTCTTTTTTCTACAGCGGTTTCAAAATGGCGATGCTTTTTCATATCAAGAAAAATACCTGCCTTTAATACCCGTCGTTTAAAACGACGTAACGCAGACTCAATTCCTTCATTCTCGCCAACGATCACTTGGGTCATCCCATCATCCTCAAAAAATTAACCAGTTCATCTATAGATTATCGACAATATGTCACCACAAATGCAAAAACTTCAAAAAGAGTGCAAGCAGATCGCCTGCACTCAGGTCTTAAAGTTTGGCTTTTGTCTCAAGTTTATGACTTAGTAGCGACCGCCACCACCGCCACCGCCGCCGCCACCAAAGCGGCTATTGGAGCGTCTGGCACCACCGCTAGAGGGGCTGCGCTCTTCGCGAGGCTTGGCTTTATTAACTTTTAAGTCACGACCCATCCATTCAGCACCATCTAGGGCAGCGATCGCTGCGGATTCTTCTGCTTCAGATGCCATCTCTACAAAACCAAAACCTCTCATCCGTCCTGTTTCGCGATCGGTTGGCAGTTGTACCCGCTTGACCGTGCCGTAGTCTGAAAAAATATTACTCAGATCCTCCTGTGTGACCTCGTAGGATAGGTTACCGACATAAATAGACATAAAAATCTCCAGAATCAAAGTGTAAAGAGAAGATTCGGAGACAGTCTGTAAAGAGATGAAGCCAACAAATCAATCAACCGAATAAATCTTTTCTGCCACATATTAGCACATGGCTATGAGGCTGACAAAGATTCTCAGCGGTTGATAAGTTATTTATACTGGTTTTGTCGCCAATTTGCTGTATTTCCGAGAGATGTAACAGAAATTGCTTAGATCTCGCTCACAAATTGGTTCTCTAAAATAAAAATCCACAGAAAAATCTACTGAGTTATTCGAATTAATTTCGATGATTTATTTAACAGAACATTGGTCTAGAGGTATGTATTTCATGTTTGGATTCAATCGATCTAATACATTTTATATTTCCAGACACAATCGATCAGTAAGAGTTTCCGTAGGTTCTTTACCTAGAACAGCCTACTATTATGGCATGATTTGTCAGGATTGAGCTTTTTCATTTAAATCTAGCGTGCATGAAATGACCAGAAAAAAGAATCAAATTATTTTAGAAAAAGTAGAAGTAATTGATATTGGCTCAAAGGGGAGAGCGATCGCCAAGTTAGAAAACGGCAAAAAATTATTTATAGAAAATGCTGTACCTGGCGATATTTGTGACGTGCAAGTCTTTAAAAAAAGACGTTCCTATTTAGAGGGCAAGGCAATCTGTTTTCACGAACTTTCTAGCGATCGCGTCGAGCCCGTATGCGAGCATTTTGGTACTTGTGGGGGCTGTAAATGGCAACAGTTAGACTATGCCCAGCAACTCATCTACAAACAAAGTTCTGTAGCAAAAAGTTTTTTGAATGAATTATCTAGTGAAATTAAATTACCAGAAATATCGCCGATCGTTGGTTCGGCAAAGCAATATCTTTATAGAAATAAATTAGAGTATTCTTTTTCGGCAAATCGCTGGATCCCCAAAGAAGAATTAGAACTAGAAATTGAAGATCGCGATCGCGATGCCCTCGGTTTTCATATTCAAGGAATGTGGGAGAAAGTTCTTGACATTAACCACTGTCATTTGCAAGAGCAACCCTCCAATCAAATTCGGTTGGCAGTTAAAAAATTTGCCAAAGATAATGGCTTACCTTTTTATAATTTGCGTTACCAATCTGGGTTACTGCGAAATCTGATGATTCGCACGACTTCTACACAGGAAGTCATGGCAATCTTTCAGTTTTTTGAAGATGATACTGAAAACATCAAAAAATTACTCGATTATGTGATTGATGGCTTTCCCAATCTCACTTCTTTAATGTATGTAATTAACAAAAAGAGTAATGATTCATTTTTTGACCAAGATGTAATTCTTTACCACGGACGCGATTATTTAATTGAAGAAATTGAAGATTTAAAATTTAGAATTAGACCAAAGTCTTTCTTTCAGGTTAATGCAATCCAAGCCTGTGAGCTTTATAAGGTAGCACGCAGCTTCGCTCAGATATCGCGCCAAGACGTTGTTTACGATTTATACACAGGCATCGGTACGATCGCCCAATTTGTGGCTAGGCAGGCAAAAAAGGTGGTTGGGATTGAATCTATCCCCCAAGCGATCGAAGATGCCAAAGAAAATGCTGAAGTGAATCAGCTTGATAATGTCGATTTCTTTGTAGGAGATATCAAAGATTTGCTGAATGATGCCTTTATTCAAGCCCATGGCTTGCCGCAGGTTGTGATTACCGATCCTCCCAGAGTGGGAATGCACAAGGATGTGGTGCAAAAACTGCTCGAAATCGCCGCACCGAGAATTGTCTATGTGAGCTGCAATCCTGACTCTCAAGCCAAGGATCTAGCCCTATTGTGCGAGAAATACGATGTGACCAGAGTCCAACCCGTCGATATGTTTCCCCAAACCCCTCACGTCGAAAATGTAGTTTTGCTAGAGTTAAAAGCCTGAATTTAGCCTTATTAGAGGGAGTAGTAGAAGATCGTCGCTAGATCTCAATTTCCACGAGCTTCATTTTAGAAGACAGCCCAGCTCTAATCGAAATATTTGCTTTGGGGATGCCATATTTCTTTGCCAGTAGCTCGATCATCTCGGCATTGGCTTTGCCATCCACAGGCGGGGACTTTAAATGAACCGTGAGCGTGCCATCAACTTCTTCGGTGATGCGTTGCTGCTTTGAGTTGGGTTTGACCTTAACCTGCTTTTTCATCCTATGTGGAACCTATACATACACCCCACCTACATCTAGGATGACATGCAAATTTGCCATCCACACTCCAGTTTGAGAATTCGCATTTAAATGCGCTAGAAGCCTGTACCACATTCGCAAACAATTAAGGATCGCTATGTACAAAAATAAAATTAGGGGCAATAGCCCCTAATACGGTTCGGTTATTGGTATTACATTTACATGAAAAAACGCCCAGAAAAAAACCGCTACTCACAAAACTAGGTATGCGCTAGTTAGCCAGCAACGATTCCCACTGTACTTTTCAGATGTCTATTTACCTTTGCCTTTGCCTTTCGCTTTTGATTTGGACTCAGGTTCCTTTTTATCTTCAGCTGGAGGATGAACGGTATCTTTGAACTTTTTCCCTGCCGAAAAAGCAGGTACAGTTGTCGCTGGAATCTCGATTGGTTCGCCAGTCTTAGGATTCCGACCTTCACGTGCTTTACGTTGGCGTTTTTCAAAAGACCCGAAACCAACTAGGGTAACTTTGTCACCCTCAGAAACTGTTTCCACAATCGTATCTAGTAATGCGGTCAACACAGCATCTGCATCTTTCTTGCTCACAGACGCTTTGGCAGCGATCGCATCAACTAACTCACCCTTGTTCATAAACTCTTGATTCCTCGTTTAGTTGAATGGCAGTTATATTACAGGAATTTGGCTAGGAGTCAAGTAAATCACAGGTTTCAATTAAAAAGCTATGCTAGTTTTAGCGATGAAACCTAGCGATTTAGAGAATAAATGATGCTTACTCACCCCAAAACGCTTAGATCAGCAAAGCCACAAAGGCTTGCACAGAGGGACTTTGGCTCATATCTCCAAGCTTGTAGATTGCGATTCCACTTTATCAAAGCTAGTGCTGAAACTCAGACCCGCGCTATAGCTTGGTCTAGCGGCACACTTTTACTTTTAGTAACAATTTTGCCCAATGGGAGCAAAGCAACTGCTCGGATTTACTGTAAAAATGCTGAAATCTATGCCAAGACCCTGACCAAACTCCATAGCGGTAATTTATTAGCGGTCAAGCTTGGCTTTCAACTCGGTCGTTCTTTTTGGACGGTAATACCTCAGGTCTAGGGCTCAAGGCCTAGAGCGAGACTAATACCTCACCTTTTAGCATTCTTTGAGAGGCACTGAGTAGTTCTTCTTCTAGATAAGGTTTGGTGAAATATCCTTTTGCCCCTAGCTGAATAGCCGTCTGGCGGTGGCGATCTGCACCTCTAGAGGTCAGCATGGCTACGGGAATTTTGCTCAACTCAGGTTCCTTTTGTAGGCGTGACAGCAAATCTAAACCGTCCATACGGGGCATTTCAATATCACAGAAGATTAAGTCACAGGGTAAGCCCGCACGTAGCTTATCCCAAGCATCTTGACCATCTCTCGCCTGTTCAACCCGATAACCAACCTTAGCAAAGGTGAGAGAGAGCAGTTCGCGAACTGTGATCGAGTCATCCACAATTAGCACCGTTGGGTCAGCTACAAACTCTTTATCATCAGGTGGTAGGACTGGGGTACTAGAAACTGAAGGACGCAATCTACCGCTGGCTATATCAAAGAGTTCCAAAACGTTGGCGATCGCCATTACCCTACCATCTCCCAACACTGTAGCTCCCGCAATACCCACAGGCTTTGGAATTGGGCCTTCTAGTTGCTTAATTACAATTTCATACTCGCCGAGGAATTGATCGACTTGGAGAGCGAGATAATTGCCTTCATTGCGCAGAATAATGATGCAGACCTCGTCATTGTCTTGCTTACCGTAAATGTTGCTACGACTGATATGACGGTTATAAGCCAAAAGGTTAGAGAGATGTTGGAAAGGCAAGATCGTATCGCGCCAAGGCAAACAAGGCTGCCCCTTGCTGTTTAGCTGAATCTGGCTCTGTGGCACTTCGATCATGTCTTCAAAGCCATCAACAGGGAAGGCAATGCGGGCGCGATCGCTAATGCAGAACATTGCCTTAGAAATACTGAGCGTCAATGGTAAGCGGATTGTAAAGGTTGTTCCCCGTCCAATTGCCGATTCGATATACATTGAGCCTCGAATCTCGTCAAGGTGGCTTTTGACCACATCCAAGCCTACTCCTCTGCCAGAAAATTCGTCAGCTTTTGTTTTGGTACTAAAGCCTGCTTCAAACAACAAGTCATAGACTTCGTTATCAGTTAGGTTGGCAACCTCAGATTGAGTTCTCACTCCCTTACTGACAGCACTTTGCTTTACACGCTCGGGGTTAATACCAGCACCATCATCACCAATTGAAATTACAGTTTGGTTACCTTGATGATAAGCTCTCACCGTAATCTTACCCATTGCAGCTTTGCTGCCAGTTTGCCGCGTTCCAGGATCTTCTAGTCCATGATCGATCGCGTTATTCACAAGGTGCGTGAGTGGATCGGTAAGTTGTTCGAGAATGGCTTTGTCAATCAGAGTCTCACGACCAAAAACTTCCAGTTCAGCTTGCTTTCCAGATTTAATCGAACGTTCCCTGACACCTCTAGGCAAGCGATCGGCAATCTGAGCAAAAGGAACCATGCGCGACTGCTTGAGATCGTCTTGAATCTGTGTGGTAATCGTACCCAACTGTCGAGTAACTTGCTCGGTTTCAGTCACCACAAATTGGATGTCTGATGCTGACTCGCGCACACGCACAATTAACTCAATAATTTCTTGAGAGAGAATGTGGAAAGTGTTATATCGGTCAAATTCGATCCCTTCAAACCCTTCACTTGCTGTACCGTCTGAATCATCACCAAGATCGCGTGAGATGTCATCAAAGCTATGAGAACGAGATCGCCCTGCCATCAGAGAGTTTTCTAATAGCGATCGGTCATATTGATCGCGCATTCTTTGAGAAACTTCGCTGAGTTGCTGTACTTGATGCAACAGGTTATTAATAAATTGCTGTAAGCGCTCTTGATCTTGTTCCAGCAAGTTACGGTTAACGACAAGTTCACCTACAAGGTTATTTAAACTATCGAGGTGTCTAACATCAACCCGCATCGTGGTTTCAGTTAGCTTTGACTTGCGAGCTCTTTGTTCCTGACGTTGAGGTCTGGTAATCAGAGGTCCCACATCTTTGACTAAAGATGATTCCGAGAGCATTGCTTCTAAGTCGCTAAAATCATCCGAGCTTTGTGCTGGTGGTGTAGATGTAGGGGGAGAACTCAAACTAGAAGCTGACCCCAAAAGCTCTTCGAGCCCTTCAAATCCATCACCATTAGAGCTGCTAGGAGTTGGATTAGGCTGCACGTTTAACTCTCCAGAAGAGTCACCTAGCATTGCTTCCAGGTCGTCAAACATATCACCCTCTTCACTTACTGAAGCATTTATATCGTTAGCATTAGAAGTTGGGACAGACATGAAAGAATTTATCTGGGTCATCTCATCTAGATCCTCCGAGAAATCATCTGATAGATCGAAACCGTCAAAGGCAAGATTGTCCTGACGATCGCTAGCTTGCGCACTTGTAAAATCAGCCTCTTGTTGCTGAGGGGTATCTAACTCATCATCAACTTCAAAAAAATCAATAAGGTTGTCTATGGTTGCACCCGACACCTCAGTAGGTTGATTTGCATTTGATGTTTGACTTTCTAGTTCGCTGACATCAGTAAAATCTAAAAACGACAGGTCTTCTTCCTGAATATCCTGTGGAGTTAAAGCAGACTCCACTAGCAAATCGGGTTGCCCATCAGTCTGAGCCTCAAAGTCCTCAGGAGCCTCAAAGTCCACCTCGGATGATTCTCCATCCAGTTCTGTAGATGTAAAGAAGTCCATAAGGTCTTGATTTGATGAATCAGCGATCGCAAATTCACCTAGATCTTCCCCTAACTCATCCTCTACCAATTCACTATCATCGGGGGTTGAGAAAAAATCTTGCATGGAAGTTTCTTCTAGATCGTTGTCTGAAGTTGAGATCAACGTTGCAAAGGTATTATCCTCTTTCTTCTCAGCCACTTGTTTGTTATGGTCTTCAGTTACTTGAGCATCATCTTCCCAGTCAAAAGCTTGCTCGGCCTCCTGCTCAGCTTGAGACTCCAAGAAATCTTGCAGTCCAAGATCGCTATCCTCATTAGAAGCGTCAATTTCTTGCGACCTAGCAGTTGAAACAGCATTTGAAATAGTTGCTATATCCTCTGGCAACTCGAAATCTTGCTCTAAGCTTTGATCTCGATCGGCATCTTGATTAAAGAAATCAGCTAAACCAAAATCATCCTCACTTTCATGGACTGCTTCTTGGAATAAATTTACAGTCGAAGCACCTGCATCAGAGGGCTCTTCCTTAATAAACGCTTCATCAACTAAATCATCTAGATTAAAAGCTTCTGTGGAGCTAATCGGAATATCATCTGTATCGTCCTCAAATGAGGCAGCATCCTCAAACATATTTTCCAAGCCAGATAGACCATCAGCCTTAGAATCTGCATCAAAATCTGTGTCTCGATCGAGGCTAGCAACCTGTTCGCTCATAAAATCGAATGTTTCCTCGACTTCAGATTCCTGAACAAGATTGATAGGTTCGTCAAATGTATTGAAATCCAGATTGTCTGCCAAATCCGAGATTTCTTCTCCTATTCCTAAACTATCTGAACTAAAGTCTGTTTCTACCGATGAATCTTCAAGTCCTGAAGAAAATTCATCAAACCCACTCAAATCTAGGTCATCTGTTAGGTTCGTGAAAGCATCCTTAGCATCCTCCGATCCAACTTCAAGCTCTATCATATCGAAGGAATTAAGCGGATCGTCGAAATCATCATCCTCAGTACCACTTACACTTATTGCACTATCTGGAATCTCTAACGATTCAAAATCCTCGCTCTCAAAACTCTCTAAGCTTTCAGAAAATAGGTTTGAGGCAATCGCCTCAGAATCCTCGCCAAATCCCAGATCTGACTCTTCTAACGATTCTTGTGCTGTAGGATCTGCATTTAGAGATTCTGATTCAATAATTGGTTCGATTTGTAAATCACTCGACCAGAACTGATCGCCTAGTTCTATGGGGGATTGATTCACCTTGTCACGATCTATGCCAAAAAAGTCAACCATTTCCATCTGCTCGACTTCAGCCAGAGCTTCTGCTTCAGGCTGGAAGTCGAGAACTTCTAGATCGTCTGATTCAGCAGAATCGTATGAATCTGAGCTTTCTTCTTCAACTTCAACAAAAAAGTCTGTCAAACCAAGATCTTCCGTAATCTGACCTTCAGCATTCTTAGAAGATTCTGACGCGGTAGTATCTATCTCGAAGGAAATCTCTTCATCATCAATATCATTTGTTTCATCATTTATTTCAAATGCATTGCTTACTTCAATAGATGATATTTCTTCCTCATCAATATCAGAGGTCTCATCTAAAACATCTACTTCATCGAATGCAGCTTCATCCAAGGTACCTGAAGAGACTTCTTCTAGTTCAAACAATTCTTCGGCAGGTAAGTTTTCAGACAAGCCATCTAGATCCGTTAAATCTGTGTGAGCTAGATCTGTATGACCAATACTGTCATCTTCGTCAAAGCCTAAATCCTCAAATAGGAGAGATTCATCTGGTTGAATTTGCTCATCTTCTGACAATGAACCTATAGAAATATCTGTCTGATGATTTAATGGACTACTAAAATCATCCATAGCCCCTTCTAGATCCAAGAAACCATCTATTTCCTCAGACGCAGCAGTAGCAAATGGATCGCTACTGTCTTCGATGGGTGTCTCAAGTAAATCCAGAGAGTCAGAGGGTTCATCCAAGATATCAAACATGGAATCGCCATCTAAAGCAAAAGGATCGACATCTTCTACTTGCAACTCACCAACCAAAGACCCGTCATTATCTTCAGCAGGTAAAGCCTGCTCTAGATCGGAGATCTCCAAAATCGTGGAACCAGCAACTACACTTTCTTGAGCATCCCCAAAAGATTCAGCAAACAAATCATCATCCAGCTCAGAGGGTAACTCCAAGCTTTCTGAGACTGCAAACAATTCTGCTTTATCTAAATCATCGCCAAATTCGCTTGGATCTCGATCTAAGAAATCATTTGAGAACAAATCTCTTTCTAGAAGCATCTCTTCAGAATCAATTTCTTCTTCTAACCCATCTATTCCAGACATCAAGGAATTAGATTGAATTTCTGCTTCATCATCTATGTCATTTGGAAATAGCTCGGAGTCACTTGGGAAAAGATCGGGATCTAATTCTGATGGGGATTTCACTAGGTTTGCTGAAGTGTCAACACTCCCAAAGTTCATATCATTAGGGAATAGAGTATCGCTATCGTCCAATTGAGGAGCAATTTGATTAGCACTAGCAAACTCACTGCCAAATAGCCCAGTTAGATCGTCATCTGTAGAATCCAGTTCTGAAACTGCTTGATATTCGTCTGTGC
Source organism: Tumidithrix elongata BACA0141 (assembly GCF_036349135.1). Lineage (NCBI taxonomy): Bacteria > Bacillati > Cyanobacteriota > Cyanophyceae > Pseudanabaenales > Pseudanabaenaceae > Tumidithrix > Tumidithrix elongata. The sequence continues at coordinate 65,385 of NZ_JAZBJZ010000004.1, read as the reverse complement.
TGCTATTGAGCAAATCTGTAAGCTCATCTTGCTCGCTTTGTGTCTGACCATCCCCATGAATGGATATTTGTGTTTCATTTGTCTCAATATCTTCCCAAGCAGACTCGATATCAATATCTTCATTCTCAAAAAGCGTAGCAAGGCTCTTCATCTCTGATGCACCTACTTTAGGCCCATCCACATGACGATCTTGCCCCGTCTCTTCGTTTACCCAGTCTAGGTTGTCAACTGCATCAGCTACATCATGAATTTCTGCCTGCTCCGAGAAACTATCAATAGTGGTCAAATCAGCCAAATTATCTGACTCAGATATTATGTCTAAGTCAGTAAAATCAGGCTCTCTCGAAGATCCAAAAATTGTACTAATTTCATCATCTTCTTCTAAGCTAATTGGAGGAACATAGGGAACTAGAGCCTGAAGTTGCGGAGATTCAAATATTTCTAGCTCGCGGTTCGCAAGTACAAGATCTTTCGCTTGATTAATATCTTTAATCAGAACAGGAGCGAGAGTACGGTAAGTATTTTGGGTTGAAGCGATCGCCTGTTTCGCTTTGGTAATCAGGTCGCACCAACTCGTTAACTGAAACTGTTCGCCAAACTGATATAACTCGCCACAAATTGCATCTAATTTCTGCCTTGTTGCAGGTTCATCATTTTGCTTAAATAACTGCAACATATCTCGCAGTTTAGCTGTGACACTATTCTGGAATGTTGGTATTAACCCATTGACCGCAGGCTCAACAACTACTGAAGCTACAAGTGGTGTAGTTGTTTGTTGCTTTGCTGCAAGTTTATTCAAATGAGCCTCTAGCTGGCTAAATACAGGGTCAAGTTCTGCAATTGTTGAAGCGGATAGCTCATCAGAAATACGAAAATTGGTTTCAAGATGTTCCAAAAGATCTTGTAGCCTATCAAATCCAGCTAAAAGAAGGCTTTTGAGTCTCTCATCAACATCAATAGTTGAGTCTTCTTTAAGAATCTTAAAATAGTCCTCTAGACGATGAGCAATATGTTGAATGCTGCCCACCCCCAACATTGCCGACCCTCCCTTAATGGAGTGCGCAGCACGAAATAACTCATTAATTGATTCTGGATCTGCAAGAACTTCTTGAAGATTTAAGACGCCATGCTCAATAGTTTGAAGGTGATCCTTGGCTTCTTCAATGAAGTAGCCCATTATGCGCTGCTGTTGCTGTTCTGGGGTCATGACAGAATCCTCTCAAATCTTTAGGAAGCATATTTAGGTAGGAAGGCAACTTGATTATAGTGAAACAAATCAAGTCTAAGGCAGTTGGTTAGATATAGAGCCTACCTACCTCCTGGTTTATCGGCATCAACACGGAAACGTTCTACAGATTCTTGAAGACTGCGAGCAACTCCTACAAGGTTCTGTAAGGATGCAGACACTCTTTGTGACTCCTGTGAAGTTTCTTGAGCGGTTAGCTCCACAGATTGCATAACTTGGGCTACAGTTCGAGAAGTTTCAGTTTGTTTAACGGTATCTTCTGTAATTGAGCGAACTAACGTATCAATACGCTGAGACACCTGAATAATATCGCTCAAAGACTGTCTAGCTTGCTCAGCCCGTTTGGTACCGTCAATAACCTGTTGCGTACCCAAGTCCATCGCCTGTTGTACGTTACCAGTCTCACTTTGAATTTGTAATACAATCTGTTCGATTTCTTTTGATGCTTTTGCGGCTCTATCTGCAAGTTGGCGGACTTCATCAGCCACAATTGCGAAACCTCTACCTGCATCTCCTGCCCTTGCTGCTTCAATACTGGCGTTTAGTGCCAATAAGTTCGTCCTAGACGCAATCTGAGCAATTAAACCGACAATTTTAGAAATTTCTTGGGAAGATTCACCCAGTCGTTTTACTTTCCGTGTGGTTTCAGCTACCGTCTCACGAATGTCTAGAATACCTGCCACTGTACGTTCTACAGCTTCACCACCTTTCAGTGCAGTTTGAGAGGCAAGCTTTGCCACCTGCTCTGCTTCTCTCGCACTTTCTGCTACCCGTTGAATTGACTCAGTCATCATCTGTACAGAGTTTAAGGTGATACCCAGCTCTTCTGCTTGACGTAGAGCATCTGCTGATAAGCTTCGCGCAAAACTTTCATTTTCCTTAGAACCTTCGCTCACCTGACGGGCAGCTATTTTTACCTGTTGCACAATTTCACGCAGGTTTTGAATGGTGAGGTTAAATGAGTCAGCAACTGCGCCTAGTACGTCTGCGGTTACCTCTGCTTGAACCGTCAAGTCACCTCTCGCAGCTCCCTCTACATCGTCTAGCAATCGGATCACCTGGCGCTGTAAATCTTCCTTGGCCTGTTCGTTTTCTTCAGCTTTTCGTTGGGTTTCCGTTGTGCTTGCCAAAATAGTTTGGATCATCTGATTAAAACTTGCAGCGAGTTTACCAAACTCATCCTCGGTATAAACCGTGGCTCTGGGGTTCATATCACCGCGAATTACAGCCTCAAATTGAGATTGCATGTTATCGGTGGAGCGCTTTACCAATTTAGTGGTTTGCGATCCTAAAAGCCAAGCCACAGTACCACTAGCTAGGGCTGCAGCACCTGCCATTACCCATCCCGTATTTCTAATTTGAACCCTAACTTCACGTTGCTCAGGACTTACTGAATTAACTGCCCAAGTAGTAACCATTCCAGCTGTAATTGCCGCAACTAGACCCGATGAGATCGCCAAAAAAATACTTTTTGTCTTGAGCGGTAGATTATCAAAAAAAGAAAACAGCCCTTGCTCAGTTGCTTCGGCTGAGGTTACATCACCAGACGATCTGGGCATACCTATCGTTCCGACGGAGCTCAAACCAAATAGCTCGGCATCGCTATCATTACGCTGATTCCCAAAACCCGATGAAGAGGCAACCCTTGTGGTTGCAGTCGCAGCTGAGGTAAAGCGAGATGACATCGAGAAATCTTGTGTGGTAAAGTCACCAACATCATCCCCAGAAACCATTTGAGTTGCCTCAGCATCATCAAAAGAGTTAGCAAAACCAGAAATGTCGCTGAGATCGTCAAAATCATCAAATTCATCCATAAATACAACATCAGCAGGTTCGTTAAGGTTAAATGATGATGTCGTTGATGTTTGTGAACTGGATGATTCCCCTCTCGTGCCATTTCCTGATTTTGTTATCATTTGCGTCTCAGCTGCATAGTTAAATCCACTAGTAGAGCCATTCAGGCTAGCCCCTAGCGATGAGTCATCAAAGCTAAAGTCTTCAGAAACATCTTTTTGGAAACTATTCGTATCATAGGAAGCATTAGGGCTAGTAAGCTGCCCTGTTTTGGCACTTTTACCTTTAGACAGGTATGAGTCATCATCAAAGGAGAAGTCGTCACTGCCGCCTGTCAAATCTCCAAATGAAATGTCGTCATCAACGGAGCCGTAGCTATCTGTAAAAGCAGTGCCATTAGCTTCTTCAAATTCATCATTGTCCGAACTAAGTCGGTCTGTGGCAGCAGTTATTCCCCCATTGGCATATTCTATGATTGAGACATCATCAGTTAGCTGCAAAACTGCTTGATACTCGTTAATAGAAGTTTTATATTTTTCTAGAGCTAGGTTGACATGACCGTGCAAGAGGCGATACATGGGCTCGCTAGGACAATCTTTAACAAGTTGCGCGGTTAGATCTGCAGCTTTGCTGTAGTCACCCTGCATATATGCTAAAGATGCTTTTTCGTAGTCCTTTTGGTATTGCGTACTAGATGCCATTTGCCTTCTCCTAAATCTATATCATCTGCCCATGCAACCTAACCTAAGAAGCCCAACGCGCTGAGCGTAAAATATTAACCTGATCTAAAAGCTTTAAAGCAGAACCATCTTCTAATAACCATTCACCTTTAACAAATGGAGCCATACTATCAGGGTTTGTTCTAGAAACTTTAAGTTGATCGGGATCGAGCCATGCCATGACACCAATACTTTCAACGGCTAAGCCAAGCATGAGTCCCTGATCTTCAATTGCAATAATTGAAACTTCAGCGCGATCTGTATTTACAGGAGCAGTTTCCCCTAAAAACTGACCTAGATCGCCAACCCATACAACTCGACCTCTAACATTAATCGTACCCAAAAGTAATGAAGAAACGTTAGGCATGGGGTTAACTCGATCAGGTGAGTACTCTAATACTTCCTTTATACCCACAGCAGGTAGAGCAAACTCCACGCCAGAAGCAACAAAGAACCGTAAATGTAACTCACCCTCTGGTGCCTCAAGCCCCTCTTCAAAATCAGATGCTTGATCCTGACTGATTCCAGGAAAGAAGTCTGGGTTTCCTACCATATTCAGGAAGTTTTACCTCACAATATGCCAATCTTTACACACTTTTAAAATTTTTGAAAATCTTAAAGTATTGATAGTAACGAACAGCCTTCAAATAATCAAGAATTACCTTAATTTTTAACCCTTTCTTAGTAACTGTTTTACAGTACCAACCAATTCTTGTGGCTGAAATGGTTTGGAAATATAAGCATCAGCCCCTTGACGCATTCCCCAGTAGCGATCGAATTCTTCACCCTTGGTCGAACACATCACTACTGGGACTTGCTCGGTTTTAGGGTCGGTTTTTAGCCTACGGCATAGTTCATAGCCATTCATACGGGGCATGACAATATCCATGACGACTAGATCGGGACAGGAACCCTTAATTTGTTCTAGTGCTTCAACGCCGTCACTTGCTCCTGTCACACTGAGTCCACTGTCTTTTAACAGATCGGCAATCATTTCTCTCTGAGCAACGCTATCTTCGACTACTAGAACCTTGACCATGAATTTACGTCCCTTGTATGCTTCCTCAGATGGTAAGTTAAGTCATTTAACAAACCTCGGCAAGTGGAAATATATCTATCATAGTGGTCTTTCTTAAATTAATTTAGAATTAAACCCCTGCGATCGCGATTTATATAGAAACCCACGTTTTATCTTCTTAATAGCTGTTTTACGGTTCCAACAAGTTCTTGTGGCTGAAATGGTTTGGCGATGTAAGCATCAGCCCCTTGACGCATTCCCCAGTAGCGATCGAATTCTTCACCTTTGGTCGAACACATCACTACTGGGACTTGCTCGGTTTTAGGGTCGGTTTTTAGCCTACGGCATAGTTCATAGCCATTCATACGGGGCATGACAATATCCATGACGACTAGATCGGGACAGGAATTTTGGATCTGCTCAAGTGCCTCTTGTCCATCAACCGCTGACATTACGGTAAGTCCACTATCTTTTAATAGCGTCGTAATCATTTCTCTTTGCGGAGGACTATCCTCAACCACCAAAACTTTACTCATCAGATTTTTCCTTTTAATTTCTCCTTGTCACACATCTAAATGCTTAAAAGTCTTTATGGTCATACTGTAAGTTCATGGCACCTACATTGTCCATAAATTCACTGTTTTTAGCTTGATTATTTAAGTATTTTTCTACGATTGTCAGGAGTTCTTTTTCGCCAAAGGGCTTGGTTAAGTATTCAGTGGCTCCAACCATGCGTGCCTTGACCCGATCGATAAATCCATCTTTCCCTGTAAGCATAATAATGGGTGTTTGTGAGAAAATGCTTGATTTTCTGAGCATGGCGCATAGCTCATAGCCATCAATATCTGGCATCGTGATATCACAAAGAATTAGGTTGGGCTTGAGCTGAAATACTAGACTTAAGGCTTTGGTGGGACTTGAAACTGCTGCAACTTGATACCCATGGTTATGCAAAATGTATTCTACAGTTCGACAGATGGTCATGCTGTCGTCAATACAAATAATGCGTGGTGATTCTAGCTTGATTTTTTCGGGTACGGTTGGTATGACGCTTGCCATACTGACTAGACCATTGCCGATCGCTGTATAAATGACCTCGGCGATTTTAAACGTGCTTTGTCCTGAGTAACGTGCAAGTTGGCGAATTGAGGTTTTGCCGTCAATCCAATGACTGAGGTGGGGTATGGCTTCGGGCTGGAGTTGGATTGGGAACTGGTGTGGAGATTGAATGTAGGGATGAAATTGTTTCCAAACTTGAATTTGCCTCACGATATCACTGGCGATCGCGGAGAATTTGATTGATGTTAGCTGAGGGGAAAGGGCTGAACCCATTTCAAATACAAAAGTCCCTTTATGCAGGCTCAGCACATCAAACAGGACTTCGGACACCATATTTTCAACGATTGCGATCGCCTGTTTGGTACTGAGAATATTTGACTCTAACAAAGACCAGATTTGTCCGTATTCCAAGACATTGATGCCGAGCTTGGAGGTCATGACTTGCTCAAATGCGCGATCGAGTCTCAACCCAAATAAATAATCTCGCAATCTCGTTAGGTTGCTATCGGGATCGGTGGCATAAACAATTTCGCCATTACAGAAAAAAATGTACCAAAATTGACCTGTACTCGACTCAATTAACAGTTCACCCGATCGCTGACCATATTCGATCAGCCTAATGATGCTGTTGACATCTATTTCTCTGAGAGTACCTTGCATTGCGATCGTAGGAGCTAATATGTCTGGGCGTTTGGTAACTATAAGTGTACGATGCCTCTGAGCTTAACAAGATACAACCTTCTAGTGTCAGAGAATTTTTTGTAGTTCTGCACAAGCTATTCGCATTGAGAGTGGGGCATCGTCTGTAAGTCCGACCTGTTGGCACTGAACTGCTAACTCTTCAACATATGGCTTACAATTTCCCTCCTGTCTTGAAAACTTTGAGTAAGCTGTTAATTCATCGACAGATTCACCCATGAGGTAATGAATCCAAGTCTCAATATTTCGTTTTGGTACAAACACTGCAATTTTTTCATCAGGCTGTCGTGGGGGTAGAGATTGATCTTTGAGAGCCTGCTCTAGCTGCTTAAATCGATTTTCCACCTCATTTGTATCTGCATCAATCACAACAACTAACGCAATATCTAAGTGATTTTTTTTGCTGCGATATGCTCTTACCTCTGCTGGATAGCGATCCCGCACGAACTGCTCACCAGATTGCTGACCAGACGGACAAATATTAGGGGAAAACCATCGACGGTTAAATCCTCTTTTTTGCAGAAAAGATCGGACAAAGACCTCCTGCTGTAAATCCTCACACAGAATCACAATGGTTTTTCTAGGCTGGGTCATATAGCCACCCACGCTCTACAAGTTCCGACATCGGCAACCCAGTGTCATTATCGTCTTTACTGATTTTTTTAACTCGCACAGGAGTGTTTGCTTGTCTGGTAAACCAATATCCAACCGATAGTGCTAAATAATTAATTAACTTGGGATGATGAGAAATTAGTAATACTTGTAGCTTTTTTTCACTACAAAGGTCATAAACTAAGTTTAGCCAAGGTTGGATTTCTGGCAATGCTAAAAAGTTTTCGGGCTCGTCAATACAAAGCGTGTAGTCTTCTGATTGAGTGCTACAGATCAATGTGTAGAGCGCTATCAAAGTTCGCTGACCATCAGATAACTCACTTAGCTGATATTCATGCTTTTTCGTATTAGAGTCCTCTAAAAAGTTGACCTTAAGGACATAGTTTTGGGAACCAAAATCAACAAATTTAAAAGAGTCAAATCCTTCTAAAACCTCTTTTAACTTATCTCTAAGTTCAAAAATTTTACCCTGATCTTGGGACAGATATCTATACCAAGATGCGTAATTACTCATGTTAGGATTCAGGCGCATTTCTACGGAATTACTGCCATCAATCATGCCACTTGGATTAACCTGAATAATCATTAGGCGTTCTAGTCGCTGTTTAAACCAAGTTAGCTTTGTATTATGGTCTTCAGCCATTAACAATGGCAAGATTGATTGTGATAGATCGAGTGAATATTCCGCACTCTTTGAATGATCGTCACGATAAATTTGTACCTTCCCAGATTGATCGCACTCTAATAATTGCTGATTGTTAAACCAAAGCCGTTCGTGCTGAACTCTACAACGATATTTCTCTCTGTCATGCCAAATAGCAAGCTCGTACTTATAGTTTCCGCCATTTCCTTCGATCTCTAGTTCAAAACTCTGAATTGGAGAAGTTTGCCAACGCGTACATTGAATTGCGAAAAAAATTGAGTCAACCTTGTTGCCGCGAATAAAGGCTTGCAAGCGCCATAACACATCGAAAATGGTTGACTTGCCTGCACCATTTCCGCCAAGCAGTAAGTTAATTGAGTCAAAACTTAGTTCAAAGTTGACCAGACAACGAAAATTGTCAATATAAAGACGTTTCAGCATATTTGCTTGTGATGAGTGGCGATCGCATCTACAAGTCTACCAAGCCGCCTCGATCGAATATAATTGACATGACATCAGCCGTAAAAATTGTGGCTTGTCAATTTAGTTCAGTACGGCAAAACCATAAAAATTCACTATGACCAATTCAGCTCAACCTCATGACGATCGGATTATCCCCACTGATCTGCGGGGTGAGATGTCAAGGTCTTACTTAGAATATGCCATGAGCGTGATCGTCGGTCGCGCTCTTCCCGATGCTAGAGACGGACTCAAACCCGTGCATCGGCGCATTCTGTATGCAATGCACGAGCTAGGGTTAAGTGCAGAGCGACCTTTTCGGAAGTGTGCGCGTGTAGTGGGGGATGTGATTGGTAAATATCACCCCCATGGTGACACCGCCGTCTACGATGCCTTGGTACGCATGGCGCAAGATTTTTCGATGCGCGATCGCCTTGTGGATGGACATGGCAACTTTGGCAGTGTGGACAACGATCCCGCCGCTGCGATGCGGTATACCGAGTGTCGTTTGACCCGAATTTCTCAGGTTGGTTTACTGCAAGACATCGATCGCGAAACGGTCAACTTTGGCGACAACTATGACGGTTCGCAACAAGAGCCTTTGGTTTTACCTGCCCGTGTACCCCAGTTACTGCTCAATGGTTCGTCGGGCATTGCTGTGGGCATGGCAACCAATATTCCTCCCCACAATTTAGGCGAACTCGTCGATGGTCTGGTGGCATTAATTGCCGACCCGAGTTTGACCGATATCGAGCTAATTCGCTATATCCCAGGTCCTGACTTTCCTACGGGTGCCTTGATTTTAGGTACAGATGGGATTCGAGACACCTACACCACGGGTCGTGCCTCGATCACCATGCGGGCAGTCGCAGAGTTTGAGACGATTACTGCGCCCGGTCGCCAAGATAGAGAGGCAATTATCATCACCGAGATGCCCTACCAAACCAATAAGGCAGCTTTGATTGAAAAAATTGCCGAAATGGTCAATGACAAAAAGCTGGATGGCATTTCTGATATTCGCGATGAAAGCGATCGCGACGGGATGCGCTTGGTGATCGAGCTAAAACGCGATGCCTACCCTAGAGTTGTGCTGAATAATCTCTATAAAACCACACCCCTACAGTCAAATTTTGGCTGTAACATGCTGGCGCTGGTCAATGGAGAACCCCGCACGCTCAACCTCTCCCGTGCCTTACAAGAATTTTTAGATTTCCGCTATGAGGTGATTACAAGGCGGACGCAGTACGAACTCCGCAAAGCCGAAGAACGCGATCATCTCCTGCAAGGTCTACTCGCAGCCCTCTCCCATCTAGATGCCGTAATTGCCCTGATTCGGGCGGCAGATGATTCGGCAGCCGCCAAAGAGGGCTTGATCGCCAACTTTGGACTGTCAGAATTACAATGCGATGCTATTTTGCAAATGCAGTTGCGCCGATTAACTGCCTTAGAAGCGGACAAGATTGAGGCAGAACACCAAGAATTAATCGCCAAAATTACCGATCTAAGAGATATTTTGGCAAATCGCGAGCGCATTCTGACGATTACCCGTGAAGAACTGTTAGCGATCAAAGCTGAATTTGCCACACCCCGCCGCACCCGCATTTTGCCTACGGAAGGAGACATCAATACAGCCGACCTGATTGCCAATCGTGAAACCTTGGTCTTAGTAACCGAACAGGGCTATATCAAACGTTTGCCGATGGATACCTTTGCGGCACAAAGCCGTGCCACCCGAGGTAAATCAGGCACGACCATGAAAGAAGATGATGCGGTAGAACATTTCCTCGCCTGTCGCAGCCACGATAGCGTGCTGTTTTTTACAGATCGGGGTAAGGTCTACAGTCTCAAGGCCTATGAAATTAGCGAATCCAGCCGCACCGCAAGGGGGACAGCCGTTGTCCAGATGCTTCAAATTGCTGGGGACGAACATATCACCTCTGTAATTTCCGTGAGCGAATTTGCCGATGATGAATATTTGGTGATGTTGACCCAAGGTGGTTACATCAAAAAAACTAAGCTCTCGGCTTTTGCGAATATTCGCACCAATGGCTTGATTGCCATTTCCTTAGAAGAAAACGATCAACTGCGTTGGGTCAGACGCACAAAAGCCGATAACAGCATCATCGTAGGCTCAAAGTTAGGCATGGCGATTCGCTTCCGTACCGATCACGAACAGTTGCGTCCCATGGGTCGCGATACGCGTGGCGTGCGATCGATGCGGCTGAGTCAGGGTGATGAAATTATCAGTATGGATATCTTGCCTGCGGGGCTAGCCGAAATTGAAGCTGTGGATGATGAAGATCTAGAAACGGTGGAAGTCACAAGTGAAGTCGTCGTGGATGCTAACGAAGAAATCAACAGCGAAGAAGAAACGCCAGAGGATGATAAAGCTCAAGGTCCTTGGGTGCTCGTGGTAACGCGCGGTGGTTACGGGAAACGAGTTCCTGTGAATCAGTTCCGAATTCAAAAACGAGCTGGTAAAGGCATTCGGGTGACTAAGTTTAAAACTGGCGCAGATCAGCTTGCCGCTTTACGTTTGGTCAATGCCGACGATGAAATGATTATCGCTACGGGTCGGGGCATCGTCGTGCGTCAGGTGACGAATGCGATCGCTTGTCAATCTCGTACCGCTCGCGGTGTTCGTTTGCAAAGATTAGATTCAGAGGATGCGATCGTGGGTGTCACCCTCGTTCCTCCAGCTAAGGAAGAAGATGCTGAAGAAAGTACCAATCTAGCTTTGGAAACCGATTCTGAAGCGAATTCTGAAGTAAATCCTGAAACTAATCTAGAAGAGACTTCAGAAGCGAATGGTACGGCTGATATCGATGATACCGAAGAGGCTGATACCGATGCCTAAAGATATTGCCAAAGAAACGATTGTCCCCAGCCAACTGCTCGACAATCGTTTGCAACACAATGGCAAAAAATTTAGCTATCGTGTTGACAAAATTCTGCTGCCCAATGGTGTCACAGGTGAATATGCCTACATCAAACACCCTGGTGCGGGCTTAGCCGTTCCTGTGACCGCTGACGGCAAGTTTATCCTAGTCAGACAATATCGCTTTGCCATTCAACGTTACTTGCTAGAATTTCCCGCAGGGACGCTAGAAGTCAACGAAGCCCCCGGCATCACAATTCATCGAGAACTAGAGGAAGAGACAGGTTACCGCGCACATCGCTGGCAAAAACTAGGCACGTTCTTTATTTGCCCAGGATATTCCGATGAGGTGATTCATGCTTATCTCGCTCAAGATTTAGAGAAGTTAGAACATCCTCCTGCTCAAGATGATGATGAAGAAATTGAGGTAGTCCAGTACGATCGCCACGAACTCGATGCCCTCATCCACTCTGGTAATGCGTCTACAGGCTTGGATGCAAAATCAATCACGGCTTTTTATCTGGCTTTGCAACATCTAAAACTGTAAGTGAAGCTTGTTTCTATAGCTATAGGCTGTGGGAGTCTCCGAAGAATTGATTGGAACGGGTTATCGCCTCAATCAATTAAACTGTGAAGTCGTGACATCTAGGCGCTGAGAGCTGATATACATCAACTTTTTGGCTTCCGTTTTCCTTGAGCATCACCGGTTGGTTTGTTAAACCCATGTCCAGCCTTAGAAGATTTTTTGGACTTCTGAGATTTCGATAGAGAAGGAACAGCCTCTATTTTTTTCGTATGGTTTGGTACTGTTTTTTCAGGAGCAATCTCGGGAACCTTCTCAGAAACAGCTTCAGGAAGAACCTCTGAAACTGTTTCGGGAATATCCGCAGTAGTATCTTGCGGAATCACTTCAGCAATCTGCTCGGAAATACTTTCTGTAATACCTTCTGGGACGGCTTCGTGAATAACTGATGGGATGACTTCAGGAGTAGTTTCTGAGGCTAGCTGTGGAACGATCTCAGGGATGGGTTCTGAAACGGATTCTGAAGCGACTTCAGGAATTACTTCTGGCGATCGCAGGTCTTTGGCAACACTCATCGGTTTACTGAACCCACGACCAGCTTTGGTGTTGCTTTTTGGCTTCTGTGATTTTCGTAAAGAAGGAATTGCTTCTACCTTTTTTGTGGAGGTTGATACAGGCTTCTGAGAGACATGCTCTGAAATAACCGCAGGAATAATCTCAGGTGCTATTCCTAAGGCAAGTTCAGGAGTATGCTCAAGAATAGTCTCAGAAATAGCTTCAGGTACTATCCCTAAGACGGGTTCAGGAATATGCTCAGAAATAACAGTAGGAACAACATCAGGAATAACTTCAGGAACTTTCACTGAGGCAGGCTCAGGAATATGTACGGCAATTTCTTCGGGAGCATCCTCAGGGATATGTTCTGCAAGGATCTCAGGAACCTGAGCTACAACTTCCTCAGGAACAATTTCAGGAACAGTTTCAGCAATATGAGTAGGGATACTTTCAGGAACGCCTTCTGGAGCGATCGCTGAAACGAATTCTGGAATGCGATCGGGGATTTCTACGGAAACAATCTCAGGAACGATCTCGGCGATCGCAGCATGGGTCTGAAGGTTCTCAATCTCTACTAGATTTTCTAATACATGAGGCGGTGAGATTGTGATATTCGTAATCTTGCTACCCATTCGATGCAGCGATCGCAGCTTTTGCGAGAACTGGGCGTAGGGAACTGTAATTGTATAGGTTCCCACTCGCATCATTTCTGCATAACTTCCACCTTTTACCTCAATGGCTACTCGGCGACTGTCAGAATCCGTATTTATACTTACCATACCAACCTCATCCTAGCGATCGCTCGTTTGCGATCGCAAATTAAATATTTAATTAAATTGTTTGCAAAAAAGATTCTCCTCAGATCTCGCACGAGTCGCACCCTATCTGAGGGTAATGCCTTTAAGCTGCTTCAGTAATGCTGTGCGATCTTATACTATTTTCCAAAAAACTGCGCCGTACTTTTTGCAAAGACCCTACAAAAAATGGCACTCAAATTCCGAACTGTTACGAATTCAATCGAAATTGGGATTGTTACTTTCGCGCAGATCCTCCCGTTGTTTACATCGGCAAGTGGAAACCGGCTGCGCAAGCTAACTGAATTACTGCGGCAAACTCCTACTGCTTGAGGGTTGGGAGACTAATTGGCCCCATTATCGTTATTCAGAATTATTCAAAGACCCATATTCGCCTTTGGTCGGAATTGCCGAGCTCGGCAATAGTTTGAATAAAAGTTACTATTTATGAATTTAGATTATGATTGGTGACACACGATCGCGATTCTGCTGTCTACCAAAGAATTGTATTGTTAAGTAATGGACAAATCTGAGCTTAAAGTAGGAATGGACAATTGATATGGGGCGAATTGGAGTTTTACTACTAAATCTAGGAGGACCGGACAAGCTAGAGGATGTTCGGCCCTTCTTGTATAACTTATTTTCTGACCCAGAAATTATTCGTATACCATCGCCGCTGTTTCAAGCACCATTGGCTTGGCTGATTTCTACCCTACGCGCCAAAAAATCTCAGGAAAATTACAAAAAGATTGGTGGGGGCTCCCCTTTACGCCGCATTACCGAAGCCCAAGCGCAAGCCCTCCGATCGCAGCTCCAGCAAGACGGACATGAGGTCAATGTCTATATTGGGATGCGCTACTGGCATCCTTTTACCGAAGAAGCGATCGCCCAAATCAAACGCGACCAAATCGAAGAATTGGTGATCTTGCCCCTATATCCACAATTTTCGATTAGCACGACAGGCTCCAGTTTTCGCTTACTCGAAAGAATTTGGAACGCCGATCCAGTGTTGCAAAAAATTAAATATACCGTTGTTCCCTCTTGGTTCAGTAACTCAGGCTATTTACAAGCAATGGCGAGTCTGATCGAGAAAAAACTCGACAGCGTAAAGAATCCCAACGAAGCCCACATCTTTTTCAGCGCTCATGGTGTGCCAGTCAGTTACATTGAGGAAGCGGGAGATCCCTACCAAAAAGAGATTGAGTCCTGTGCAGCGCTGATCATGGGCAAACTCAACCGCTCGAATGCCTATACCCTGGCATATCAAAGCCGTGTTGGCCCTGTGGAATGGTTGCAGCCCTATACCGATGTGGCGATCGAAGAACTCGCCCATCAAGGGGTTAAAGAGTTGGTCGTTATCCCTATTAGCTTCGTTTCAGAACATATCGAAACCCTAGAAGAAATCGATATGGAATATCGAGAGATCGCCGAAAAAGCTGGAGTTGAAACCTTTGCCCGCGTGCCTGCTCCAGATACCGATCCGACATTTATTAAGGCATTGGCAGATATCGTGATGCAGGCGTTACGCGATCGCCCTATTCTCTTCACCGATACAATTCGCACGCAAAACAACGTCAAGCTCTACCCTCAAGAACGATGGGAATGGGGTATGACCACCTCCGCCGAGGTTTGGAATGGTCGCATTGCTATGCTGGGCTTTTTGATCTTGCTATTAGAGCTATGGTTTGGGCGTGGGCTATTACATCTGTAAACCTAAAGCTTTAATAAAATTTCTCCAGAATAATTTCGTCAGAAATGCCCAATTTGAATTATCCGCATCATCCTTGATGTTGGAAAGCTTGTCTTTTCTAGTTTTTGTGCTGTAACAGAACAACTGTCTCCTTAAAACTCACTTGAGTTTTATACTTTTGCGTATAATACTTTGCGCCAAATGTCTAGTGGAAAGGTTACAATATTTACAGAATTTAATATTTAAGCTGGCAGAATCGTAACAAGCAAATCGTTGCTTAGTTTTTTACACGTGAGGAGAAAGCTATGGCTGAAATATCTAATGGCGGGCAAATGCTCTGGAAGCTAGAGAATAACGAACGGGTTTTGCACCTACGGCACAACAATATCGAGCAATGGCGTCCCTATGAAGAGTTTCCACAGTACGCCCTACCCGATCCTCTAGGCTTTTCTAAAGGGATTACCACGTTTCTAGCATTACTAAAAAAAGGTTGGACAGCGACTAAAGCCTAGACAAGCTAGAAACCCATCCAATGGACGTTGTCACGGCGAGACAACGTTGCGATCCATTTAGATTTGTAGATTGGGATTTGATTTATAGATGAGTGATTGGGGGCAATGCCCCCTCTTTTTCTACCTTTCTCCATCTCTTGTTGGATTGCTAAGTATGTAACAAAATGTTAAGAGTAATAGACAAATTGACGCACTGAATCCAGTCCAATGTCGTTTTCTGAGGCAAGTGAATCTCCATGATGTTTCAACAGCAAACCGTTCCATCCGATCTCGAATTTTTAGTGCAAACTTTTTTTCAAAGATCGGAAGGCAACTGGCGATCGCAACGTCGTTACTACACCCTCAAGGATGGTGAAACCCAAGAAGTTGTGAGTCTTTTGACAGTCAAATTTCTTGAAGGCGGTAGTGAAGATTTGCGCGAACTTGCCCGTTTGCATGATTTAACAGATGAAGCGGCATTAACCTGCGGCGCTCTGACCACTTGGGAGAGTAACTATATTGGGCCTAGCGATCGCCAAACCAAAGGCTCAACGGTCTTTGGCGTAGAAGGTACAAAACTTTATCGCGATCGCGGCTTTGCCACCAGCAAACCAGTCATTGCCCAATTTTCTATGCGAGATGCTATGACCATGTGCCTGCGCACTGAATATAGCGGCAATATGTTTGAAGAAGAAATCAAGCTGATCGGCACGCAATATCGCACGCGCCAGTCCATTATTTCCCGTGCTGGAGAAGAGCAAATGATCGGGCAATACTTAGAAACAAGAATCTAACACCCTATTAGCACTAGCGAACAGCTTGCTTCGGAGAAAAAGCCGAATCCTAGTGATTACGTGAGCCAAAATCATTGGGCTGCTCCTTTATGCAGCGCAATAATTGCCTAAGGTTTTGTAATTTTAACTAAGCGTTTTCTTTGTGAACAAGCTCGCTAAGTAGCACCCTAGCCAAGATGTCAGGAGGAGTTCCGCCTACTTGTGTGGTTTCCTTCTCCATCTTGTACGAGACAGTGATTATGTCACTTACAACAGTGTAAGAACCATTGTATATCTGACCATTTATTTCAATTGATACTTGTCTTGATGGCGATATGTATTCGTTATGTTTTTGAGACATAGTACTTTTACCTTAGCTAAATATTCTATCGATTGGTGCAACTAGCTCACCCACCAAAGAGAGAAAAATACTCTGTTGTTTGTGCGATAGGGCTCTCAGTCTGTTCGGGGGGATTGGGTGGGGCTTTACGAATTTCCGTACAAAATGAAGAAACATTTGATAGGCCCGTGGTCAAACCCGCACGCAAACATAGATCGGGGTTGGGGAACCAAAATTTCTCTTCTGAGTAGAGCGTCTCGTATTCAGTAATCAGACTGAGAACATCGTCATCTCCCATAACATAGCGTCCAACTACGGGTGCTTTTTCGGCATAGCCTTGATGGCGCAGCAGTTTTCCCTGTTGGATATCGCCATCATTTGCGATCGGAACAAATATGGTAAAGCCCTTATGCTTGCTATCGTTCTTATCTGTATCCCATGCCATCGTGCCATCCCATGTAACTTTGGCTGCACACAAAGCACTCTCAGGATCGAACCCATGCTGATTACAAAGCTCTATTACCTCTGGATCGAGCAATGACAACATTTCCAGATTGATCTCTGATGTGCCATCTTCAGCTTTTTTGATGATCAAATGATGGCTGGTGCGATGCGAGATCCAAGAACCCGCTCTTTGCTGGAAAAATTCTACGATATTCATAAATTTTATGAGCCTACATCGGTCAAATAAATATGATTCGCCGATCGCCGATCGCTAAGAGCAGCTAGGCATGATTCGTTACTAAAAGGTTCTACTCGATTGTACGACAATATAATTGCGGCTAATGTAAATGACCTAAGCGATTGTTTCTTCTCGGTTGCCTATGCACCTAAATCAGCTACAAAATAAGGCTCCCAGAACATTTCTCTTTCAATGTACTAAGAGCCTAAAATTAAAATTGCTGAGCCCCAATCAAGAGCCCTTTATCTACGCTCTAAGTCAAAACTTAGGAATATTCGGTTCCTGATGAATTAGAACAGTACAGTCAGAGGTTGGCGAGGCAATACATAAAAGGCGAAAGCCAGCCATGCGTTGACCTTTGTTAAAGAACATGTCAGGATTTCCACCTGACTCTTGCACATCTCCTTCGATCACTCTGCCAGCGCAGGTGGAACAGGTACCCGCACGACAGCTATAAGGGAGTGAGATACCTTCGGCTTCCGCTGCATCTAGAATAAACTCGTCTTCATCCACTTCGATCGTTTCATCAATTCCTTCCGCTTCACCAATTAATCGCACGTTATAAACTGCCATAGGTTTCTTAATGTTTGTTTATTATTGTGATTGTTTGTTTTTATATTTCAGGGCTTGCTTGAAGATTGGTATTCCATAGCAACAGCAAAACTCCATGCCTTAAAAAGATGGGGTTTCCTGTGGTCTAGTGAGTTTTATGATGCTCGTGCGTGAGTCCTGATGATAAATATTGTTTAAGTAGATTTAGACATTTTGGTATTTAGTTATACTTTTTTAATCAATCAGGCTTTCTCCGAGTAGGCTTGTTTACGCGATCGCTTGCCCATCCTTTAAAAACACCATGCCACAAATTAATCCGATCACACTCCGAATGCAAGTCAATCGCCTGATCGAGCAGGGACAATCTATGTTTGCCCTGATCAAAGTGCAAGACTGGCTCAAAGAGCGCGGGCATAATCCCAAAGAGTACGAAATTTTATTTCATCCCAAAATGGCACCTGTGGGTTCAGGTGCGATCGCGTTGGTAGAAATTGAGCTGCGGCGAAAAGACGGAGAGCCTGTAGACACTTGGCTACAAGCTGAAGTAAACCGACATAGCTAGGTCAGGAATTAGGCTTGAAGTTTCACGATCTCAGGGGGGACTTTGACCTGCTGAAGTTGACGCGCATCAGTAATCAGCCAATCTAGAGCTGCCGCCTGAAGATCGATGGTAGCCCCCGTTTTATCGACACAATAGCGACCAAACACCAGCTTATCGACAAGACGCACATCCGAAAGGCGAGAATATTCAAAAATCACGCTACGTTCCACTGACGCACCACTGCAAACATGGCAGTTAGGACCAATCATCGTCGGTCCAATAATTTTGGCGCCATCTTCAATGCGGGTCATGCCACCAATATAGACAGGCCCTTCAATTTCGACCTTATCCCAATTGACCGATACATTTAACCCCGTAAAGATGCCAGGTTTGACTTCATGTCCTGGAACCTTCACATTCTTAATACTGCCCGTTAGAACTCCTTGAATTGCTTGCCAGTAGTCAGGCACTTTTCCGATATCTACCCATTGAAAATCCATCGCCGTAGCGTAGAAAGGAGCACCTGCTGCTACGAGCTTAGGAAACAAATCTCCCCCAATGTCAAACTCCATACCCGATGGAATATAGTCTAAAATTTCAGGTTCAAAGATATAAATCCCCGTGTTGATGTTGTTACTGAGTGCATCTTCTACACTGGGCTTTTCTTGGAATTGTAAAATCTTGCCGTCATCATCCGTGACTACGACACCATAACTGGAAACTTCTGATTTTGGTACAGTCTTCATCACTACCGTGGCAAGGGCTTTTTTTTGTCGATGCCAGTTCACAACTTGGGTTAGATCTAAGTCGATCAGGGCATCTCCGCACATGACCACAAACGTACTGTCAAAAAATGGCGAAAAATCTTGGATTTTTTTGAGTCCACCTGCCGAACCAAGGGCAGCACCCACAAGCTGACCGTCAACAATTTTGCCCTCAAAGGAGTAAGCCATCTGCACGCCAAACTTTTGTCCATCCCGAAAATAGTTTTCGATTTCTTCGGATAGATGGCTGACATTCACCATAACTTGGTCAAACCCATGCTGCCGCAGCAGTTCCACCAAAAACTCCATGACCGGCTTTTGCATGATCGGAATCATGGGTTTGGGCATTATGTTTGTAATTGGTCTAATTCTTGTACCTTTGCCCGCCGCCAAGATCATGGCTTTCATAGTTTATCTCTCCTCTACGATCAACACTTAATCTAGCTTACGTCCAGTCAGTTCTACAAAAATATCTTCTAGATTAGAAGCTCGAACCATCATACCGCGCTTATCTGGTTGTTGCTCTAAGTAGGTATTGGCTTGCTCAAAATCAGGAAAGAATTTATAGCTCAGTTTGCGATCGCTTTCGCTTTGGGTGACAACCAATGCCATGCCATGTTTTTGTCGCAATGACTCTGGTGTGCCAATCTCGATCAGCTTCCCTGCATCCATAATCCCGATGCGATCGCATAAAAACTCGGCTTCTTCCATATAGTGGGTGGTGAGCAAAATCGTCATGCCTTGAGACTTGAGATCGCGAACGATTTCCCACAGCCGACGGCGAGTCTGGGGATCGAGTCCTACGGTCGGCTCGTCTAAAAATAAAATCTCAGGCTGGTGTAATAGGGCACGGGCAATCTGTAACCGCCGTTTCATCCCCCCTGACAGATTTCTAACGGGCGTATCGCGGCGATCGTTCAGCTCGACATAATCTAAATATTGCCGAATGACGGCTTGGCGTTCGGGGTTGGGAATGTGGTGCAGTCTACCGTGATATTCCATATTTTCCCAGACGGTCAGATCGGGATCGACGCTGATTTGCTGAAGCACGACACCGATATGACGCTTAACCTGCTGCGCTTGCTTGACCACATCATAGTCAGCGATCGCCACCCGTCCTTGGCTCGGTGAGGTCAGCGTGGTCAACATTCTGATTGTCGTAGACTTACCCGCCCCGTTGGGGCCGAGTAAACCAAACATTTCGCCTGAAGCGATCTCTAAAGACAAATCCTGCACCACGGGCACTTGGTTGTAGTACTTATAGACATGTTCGAGGAGTACTACAGGTTGATTCATGGTTGAAAGAGATTCAGGATTTTGGTGTTGGGTGTTTGAGCGTGAGAATTTAAATACTGACACTGGCACTGTTATACAAACTCATGGTTTTTTCGATGCCATCTTTGCCGATGCCTGTAACTACAGACTCAGTCAGTCGAAATAACTCGGGCAAGATCGGAGCCTCTTCGGCGGAAAACCCACTCAATACGTGGCTAATCGTAGATGAAGTATGTTCTGGTTTACCGCGACCGATGCCCAAACGCAAACGTGGAAATGCCTGGGTTCCTAAGTGAGCAATGATCGATTTCATGCCGTTATGCCCGCCCGCTGAACCTGATTGCCTCAGCCTAATCTTGCCCAGTGGCAGATCCATATCGTCATAAATTACTAAAACCGATGCAGGTTCGCATTTATACCAATCGATCAGCGATCGCACCGATTGTCCCGAAGCATTCATAAAAGTTGTGGGCTTGAGTAAGCGAATTTTGCCACCCGTAAAGGCTCTACCCTCACCGACAATGCCCTGAAATCGCTTTTCGGCTGCGAGTTTAATGCCCCAAGCCTGGGCTAAGCGATCGACCGCCATAAAGCCAATATTATGCCGAGTGCGTTCGTACTCAGCCCCCGGATTTCCTAAGCCCACAATCAACGCGATCGGAGATGAGTCAGCCATGAATCGTTTATCAATGAATCTTGCTTCAAAGTATTTAGATTAGGTTTCGATCGCTTCAGCGGCTTCTTTAACTGGCTCTTTTGCAGGTTCTTTAATTTCTTCTATGGGCTCTTCTTTAGCCTCGACTTTGGGCTGAGGAGCAGGAGTGGTTGCCACAGTTTTGGGCTGCTCTAGTAAGTCTGCCTCGCGCTTAAACTCTGACTCAAATTCGCGGGAAGCATCTTGAAATCCTTTAATTGCTTTGCCCATACTTTTGCCGATTTCTGGCAATTTTTTAGGTCCAAAGATCAGCAATGCCACGATCATAATCAAAATCATTTCGGGTAAGCCAATGCCAAAAATATTCATACTTCCTGAAATACTCCCTTAATAACTTTGCCAATATATTGTCCCAAACTTACGGCAAAGCCCCGCCATGCAGCAGGGCATTGTTAAAGCTGGTGTTTGTTCGCTATGACTGATTTGACTAATTAGCACTCATCCAAACAAAAAATGCGAGCTTTGCGATCTAGCCACCCCAGTTGAGATTCACACCTTCAAGAATCAAGGAAGAATTGTACAACTGAAGAATAATCAACAAAAATACGAAAAACAGCCCCATAAATACCGCCATTACGGGTGTCGTTCCCCAACCACGGGCAACTTTACCATATTCGGCATTGAGTGGTCTGAGGATATCTCCTAGCCAAGTGCGTTGTGACATAGTGATTATTTAAAACAGCGATTGTTACGAAATAGTATAATTCTAATATTAAAGCACTTACTAAAGCACCAATTCAATTCATGGACAATGCAACTTCGATTTCTTTAACCATCGCCGTCTTTTTGGTTTGCTTAACGGGCTTATCCATCTATACAGCTTTTGGCCCTCCTAGCAAAAAACTGGGCGATCCTTACGAAGATCATGAAGATTAAGGCATTTTCCTAGAATGGCTATTGACCCCGACGACTTTAAGCTGACCTTTGCACCGCTAGACGTGTCAGAGGCTTATCAGGCTGCGGATACTGCCAGAAATGGGGCAGTGGTCTTGATGAGTGGCATGGTACGCGATCGCACGGATGGTAGAGCGGTTGATTATCTCGACTACCAAGCCTATGACGCGATGGCTTTGCGGGTTTTTGGGCAAATTTCTCAAGAATGTCGGCAGTTATGCCCCGATCTCAGCCGTGTTGTAATTCACCATCGGTTGGGTAAGTTGCGCGTGGGTGAAATTAGCGTGCTGATCGCGGTAGGTTCGCCCCACCGTGTCGAAGCCTTTACAGCTTGCCGTCATGCCATTGATAGCCTCAAACAAAATGCCCCGATCTGGAAAAAAGAATATTGGTTAGATGGCGACAGCACTTGGGTTAAGGGGATGAATGCCCAAATGCTTTGCCCTTGAAAAAACACTTGGCGCAGAACTCAAATATTGAGCGGTAATATTTTTAATTGCAATTGGGACTACCGAATCAAGCGATCGTGTTGTAGGGATTCTGTGAGTAGTTGCTCTAAACGCAGCCCAAACTGTAAATCGGCTTCCGTAAAGTGGCGATTTGTGAGATCGCCTAGTTCTGGTTGGCGATCGCTCTCTTGATAAAAAGCAGCGACGATCGCGGCGACCTTATCGGTTTCTCTAGGGGTTAAATCTGCAAATGCTAGGCGAAATTCTGGTAGGACATGCAGAAACTCGTCATCATCCCAAACCTGAAGTTGGGCGTCGATCGCTTCTAAAAGGCGCGATACATTCCATGCCACCTCGCGGCAGGTATAGAGAAGTCCTTGCAAAAAGCCCGCCCCACCTGTAATCTGTCCAGAGGTTCCTGCTGGCGATCGTCCTGTAGAACTTCCTATGGAGCTCTGAAGATATCCCATCCCTAGGGTCACAATTTCTGACTCGGACAATAAGCCTGCACGATACAAGATGCCTGCAGTTCCTCCAGCGATCGTGGGATGACTCTGCGGTGTGGCTAACAAATGATGGAGTCCGTCATAAAACAGATCGGGATCGAAGGCTGTAGAATCGCTCTGGCACAGTTCAAGAACCGTGCCAAATCTGCCTAAAACACCCATCCCTTCTTCCTCCGAGCAGTTAGAAAGATCGGGCAGCAAATAACAGAGGCGTCGATAGGCGATCGCACTCAATGCGGGAATTTGGGTAAGATCGTGGGCTTCTAAAGGTTCGCGGGATTGCCATATCAAGACTAACTGACTCACAGCATCGACCAAAGATATAAAGGCAGGATCTTCAGCAATATTGGTGGCAATCAAGTCCAATAGGCGCTCTGTATGAGCATGTAAGCCCATGCAACAGGCAGAGAGCAAGATACGCACAGCTTCTAATGCCGATCGCGATTTTCCCATCTCTTCCAATTGGGCGATCGCCTGTTGTAAGAGATAAACTGCGGCGGTTTCGAGGGTGGTTCCATATAGCGATCGCTCGATTAAACTGCTCTCTGTCTGGGGGATCCAACGATATTCCCATACTTCTTGCAGGCGATCGAGTTGTCTGCCTTGGACGAAATCAGGCCCCGCGACAATACGTGCAAACGGAATCTCTAAGAAATGCAGAGTATGTAAGAAACGACTGGCTTGGCGATGGGCAACTTTCCGATAAATATCTAGGGTGAGCGACTGCGGTAGGGAGGTATCAATTTTAAAGCGCAAACGACGGGCAATCTCGCGAAAATCATTCACAATCGGCGGGACTCCCACATCGGGCGGCAAGTCTCCGATGCGATCGCCTGTCAACATCTGCCTTACCAGACTCATCAAGATCGTACCTTCGCCATCCATAGCTCCCTTGACAAAGCAACTGCGAATGCCATCGAGCAAGTCTTCGCGGGTGGGGGCTTGATGATGGCGAAAGGCGGCAAGGCGACGGGCTTGTTCTAGGGCAGCGATCGCATCGGCAGTAGATAGCGCCGTTCCTGCAGTTTGGGCACGGGTTTTGTTGCCAATTTCCACTAAAATCTGATTTGCGGTTTCCAAAAGAGGATTGGAAGTTCCTTTCTGCAATTCTTGCCAGAAGCGCTGATAAAACTCAGGAGCAGGCATACCTGCACCGTAACCATTGAGGGCATCCAATTGCTCAAAGCTATACCGCATCAATACGGTTTGTCCTTCTTCGGGTTTTAGAATGAGTTTGGGTAGAGGTTGAATAGATTCTTGTAAAAACGGTAACGCCACAGTATGAAATCCTCCCGTAATCACGAGTATCTTTTCTGCTGGTTGTATCTTTTGCTGAGTCGATTGAATTATCGATTGAATTGCTGATGCCATCGCTCGTTCTCTTGCCAGCGTTCCATCTGTTTCTAGGATTGGTTCTGGCGAGTCAAGTCTTGCCATAAAGCAATAGGCTGCGACATTTTGGATAAAGCTAGAGGTGGAAGTTGTCTGAAAATTCGCTTCAAACAGGTGATCCCAGAGGTCATCGACATCGCGACAACCCGTCTTTTTTGCTAAAGCTGTCAGATAGGCACTGCGCCGAAAATAGCTCTCTTCCAATAACGCGCGGGTTTGTGTCGCACGATCGAGGTTCGGATGTTTATGGGAAGCGATCGCTTGTTGAGCAAAGGTCAGATCGATAAATTCAAGCTTGGCATTGACAGAGGCTCCCACTCGCAAAGCTACGAGTTCGGGAGAATAGTCACAAAAGGGATAATATCCTGCAAATCTCTGGGCATCTGAGCTGAGCGAATTTCCCTCTGGCAGTTCTCCCAGTCGCTTAGCCGTATCGATATAGGTCGTATAAACGGCAAAGGGTGCTTTTGCCCGTTCGTGCAGCATAAATGGAATCAGCTCCGTCATGTCGGCAGGCCCTTCGATTAAAATGACCGCAGGCTTCTCAGTAAGGATGAGCTGTTGGATATGCCAAGCGCAAGCAGGACTATGATGCCGAATCGGAAAGAAAATCAGATTGTTTTTGACGCACTCTGTCAGCGATCGCAGGAAGCGATCGAGTTCTTTTGGGTTAGGAGCAGAATTTTTCATAACGATCGGCGATCGCTTACAGTACGTGAATATTAAGGTAACTCAATAGCCTTAGTGCTTCAGCCGTATAGCTAAGATTGCGCCTTTGTTTGTCGCCTTTGGGTATTGGCTGAAAGTCCTCGTCAGGGTATTCAATTGTCGAGATGAGCTTGAGATCGCCAGAAATTGTCATAGTGGCACGCCAAGGCAAGTGAGTTCTAACTTGAACCTAGCATATCAAATTGGCTATGGATATCCTGAGATTTGGTCGTAGCGCACCAAAATTTTCAGCGAGTCAATCACCAAATTCCTCAAAGACAACTAGCTTGAGAATGATTTGAGTCACAGATGACAGAAAGTTGCTGCTTTGGAGATAATGGATTACATTAGATGCTATGAGCTAAACTAAGCGTGTTCCCACTTTTCCCATCCACTCTCAGCCAGATAACTCATCAAGATTTGCGATGAATACCACGGATAATTTCCCAGTAGAAGATAGGTCGTCGTTAAGTATCGTATCAGTGACAGAGCTGCAAAAACAGCTTAATGAATCGCTGAAGCAACTATCACCAGAACGACTACAGGTGCTTGTCGATTTTGCAGCTTACTTAGCAAACGCTGAAAGCGAAGCTGCAAACCAAGAACTATTAACAATTCCTGGATTGCTAGATCGCATTAAGCAAAATCAAGCAACCCCTAAGACCCAATATATAAACTGGAGAACTATTCGGTCAGATGTATGAAGTTCTTCTCCATCCTGATGCTCAAAAGGTTTATGCCAATGCTGACAAAGTTTTAGCGAAGAAAATTGCTCGATGTTTGCAGCAATTAGAGCAAACTCCTCTTTCTCATCCCAATATTAAAGCTCTTAAGGGAGATTTGGCAGGATACTATCGCTATCGCATAGGAGACTATAGGGTTATCTATTCAGTAGAAGATAAACTCGTGCAGGTATTTGTTGTAGCGATTGCCCATCGCGGTGAGGCATACGACTAGGAACATGTCATCGCAACCATTTTCGTGCCTTATAGTAAGTTTCCCAAATTGGGAATTTTTGGGCTCTTGCTTTGACCACGACGTCAAAGTAGTGTTTGAGTTTCTTGGCATCTTCGGGGTTGTCTTTGAGAACCGTACCCACGAGATTTCGCACAATATGTTCGCCTTCGATCGCACCGTTACCAAAATAACAGGCATCCAAGCCAGCGGATACGCCCACAGCTACGGCTTCGGCGGTGGACATAACCGTAGAAGGACGTTCGATTACGGTTCCCTCTTCAGTTCTACCTTCTCTCAGATCGTGGAACGTAGTGACGAGTAAATCGATCACATCAATATCTAAGTTTACATTCGCCTCGGCATCTGCCAGTAATGCTTGGGTTTGTTCCATCACCAGCTTGAGTTCTAATTTTTTGTCAGAAATTGGTTTGACCGTCTCAAAGTTAAAGCGACGTTTGAGCGCACTAGACATATCATGCACGCCGCGATCGCGTATATTTGCCGTAGCGATAATATTGAATCCTTTTTTGGCAAATAGAATCGAATCATTGTCGGCTAGTTCTGGAATATGTAGGACTTTATCCGAGAGAATGCTGACAAGAGCATCTTGAATCTCTGGCGGACAGCGGGTGATTTCTTCAAAGCGCACGAGTTTTCCAGCTTTTAAGCCTGTATAAAGGGGAGAGGGAACCAGTGCTTGTAAGCTCGGTCCTGCTGATAGTAATAGAGCGAAGTTCCATGAGTATTTAATTTGGTCTTCGGTCGTACCTGCGGTTCCCTGAATTGTGTTGGTGGAATCGCCCGCGATCGCAGCGGACAGCAATTCCGAAAGCATCGATTTTGCTGTACCAGGTTCGCCTACGAGCATCAAGCCGCGATTTCCCGCTAGCGTGACGATGCAGCGATCGACGAGAGCATCATCGCCATAAAATTTTTCTGTGATGACGGTGTTGGTCTTTTTGTTTTGCCATTTATGGGAGAGGGCTTTGCCATCGGAGCCCAGAATAAACGTGCGCACGGCACGGGGTGAGAGCAGCCATCCAGGGGGCTTAGCGTCGGTATCGGTGGCAGCAAGGGCGTGGAGTTCCTGAGCAAATCTGATTTCAGCAGGCGATCGCACTGCATTTTGGATGTCTTTTTGAATTTCTATTTGGGGCATTATTTTTGAGACTCTGATGTTGGGCGGAATTCTTCAAACAATTAGAGAGGGGATTTTCATTTGTGGTGGATTACAAAGCCAAAGGACTGCAATCTTCGATTAGGTATTTATTGGGATATATCGCGATCGCAGATAAAAATTAAATGTTAGTTTAGAATAACTAGCTCAAAATTCTGCATAATATTAAGAGGATTAAAGCGATGACGATTGTGGAAAAAGCTGTGAGTATGCTTCAGCAGTTGCCAATCGAAAAACAGCAAGAGGCATTAAGTTTTATTGAATTTCTTGCTTTTAAGTTAGGCGATCGCCAAATTAGGCAATTTCCTGAAAACTCAACCGCAAAAAAACCTGAAGGTTCTCCACGCGATTTATTGAAAAAATGGGAAGGGGTGATTGAAGGTGGGGTAGACGATCTTTCCTTTAATAAGCAACATATGGAAGGATATGGTCAGTCATGAGTCAGCGTATCATTCTTGACACGGGTGCTAAGGGCTGCGATCGCGATCGGCACTAGTCTCAAAGCTGAATAAATTAACCCAAAATTCGCCTAAAAGCTTGTTTTAAGGTAGTTAGACGCTATTTCTATATCTAAATTGCTTTATAGTGAGATTAAACAGAAAAATACTGTCTGGCGTTCAGTGTTAATGCTGGAGTTCTCCATGGGAAATAATGAAGCTACAGCCCGAATTAAGATCAATAGACTGCTTGAGTCGGCTGGCTGGCGTTTTTTTGCGGAAGGGGAACAGCCTGCGAATATTTGTCTTGAATCTGGCGTGCAGATTACATCATTGGAACTGGATGAGTTTGGGGAGGATTTTGAGAAAACGAGAAAGGGCTTTGTTGATTTTCTGCTGTTGAATGAAAGAGGCTTTCCGTTTATTGTTTTGGAGGCAAAGGCGAGAAATCTCGATCCCCTAGTTGGGAAGGAGCAAGCACGGGATTATGCGAACTCGCAGAAGTGTCGTTTTGTAATTTTATCTAATGGAAATTTGCATTATTTTTGGGATTTGGAACAGGGCAATCCCTATGAGATCGTTAATTTCCCTACACCGCAATCGGTGATGAGTTATCAAAAGGTGATTGCTGAGCCGCAACAGCTTGTCGATGAGGTGATTGATGATAACTATGTGGTGTTGACGCAATATCCTAATTATGAAAATGATGCAGGATGGAAGAATGAACTGGAAAGAGCGAGTTTTATTGAGAAGAATAAGTTACGCTTTTTGAGAGGTTATCAAAAACAGGCGATCGCAGCTTTACAGGATGCAGTGCAAGCAGGGAAAGAGCGTTTTTTGTTTCAGATGGCGACGGGAACGGGGAAAACGCTGACTTCGGCGGCAGTAATCAAGTTGTTTTTGAGGACAGGTAATGCGCGGCGGGTTTTGTTTTTAGTCGATCGCATTGAGTTAGAGGAGCAAGCCAAGAAAGCTTTCGACCTACTACTCAAAAATGATTTTAAGGCAGTAATTTACAAGGAAAATCGAGATGATTGGCGACGTGCGCCTATTGTGGTGACCACGGTGCAGTCATTGCTGACGGGTAATAAATATCGCGATCGCTTTTCACCGACGGATTTTGATTTGGTGATTTCCGATGAGGCACATCGCTCGATTGGTGGGCATTCACGGGCGGTATTTGAGTATTTTATTGGCTACAAATTGGGACTGACCGCAACACCAAAGGATTATCTGAAGCAATTTGACAAGGCAAACCCCACGACTACAGATCCGCGAGAATATGAGCGGCGAATGATGTTAGATACCTATCGTACTTTTGGCTGTGAGGATGGGATTCCGACTTTTGCCTATGGCTTGAATGATGGTGTTAGGGATGGTTTTTTGATTCAGCCGACGGTGGTGGATGCAAGGAGTGAGGTAACGACAGAGCTTTTGTCTAAGGATGGTTTTGTTGTGCAGTTTACCGATGAGGAAGGTGAAAATACAGAAGAGAGCTTTAAAATTCGACAATTTGAGAAGCGCTTTTTTTCGACTGCGACAAATCAGGTTTTTTGTAAGACTTTTTTAGAGAAGGCTCTGCGCGATCCGATTAGTGGCGAGATTGGCAAGTCGATTATTTTCGCGGTGAGTCAGCCCCATGCGACTAAACTTACACAGATTTTAAATGAGATGGCAGATCGGATATTTCCCAATAAATATCAATCGGATTTTGCCGTGCAAGTGACTTCGCAAATTAAGGATGCTCAACAGTTTACGAGTAATTTTACAAATAATAATTTACGCGGTTCGGCTAACTTTTTGGAAACCTATCGCACTAGCAAGGTGCGGGTATGTGTGACGGTGGGGATGATGACAACGGGCTATGATTGCCCCGATCTGTTGAATTTGGGGTTGTTTCGTCCAATTTTTTCACCAACAGATTTTATTCAAATCAAGGGACGGGGAACTCGTAAGCATAATTTTTTGAATGATTTGCATGACGAAGATCTTAAAGGCAGCATAAGGGAGCCAGAAAAGACTTGTTATAAGTTGTTTGATTTCTTTGCGAACTGTGAATATTTTGAAAAGGATTTTAAATATGATGAGGTATTGGCGTTACCGAAGCCTAAAGGTGAGACTACGGACGATCGCGATGATGGAGATGATGACGGTGAGACGGTGAAAGGAATTGCCAGTTATGAGCATCTCGGAAGCGATATTTTGTTGAGTCTCAAGGAAGAGGCGATCGGCTATGGGGGGATGAAGATCGATCGCTTGTATTACGAGCGGTTTGAGGAGGTAATTCGCAGCGATCGCGAGTTAGCGGCAGCAGTGGAAATGGGATATTGGGAAAGAGCGATCGCCTATGTAAATCAAAAGTTTTTTAACGATCCCGAGCAGTTTTATACGTTGGAGAAGTTGCGGAAGGCGGCGGCAGTAGATCGGCGGTTGGAACTGCGCGAGATATTGGAAAAGATTTTTGGTTTGATTCCGAGATTTAAGTCTAAGGATGAGTTATTGGAGGAGGAGTTTAATAAGTTTGTGGCGGACAATCAGCCAGAGGAGGCAATTCCAGCAATTAAAAATTACTTTAAGGCTTATGTGACTAATGACCAAACTCGTAAAATTATTGAGGCTAAGAACTATATTGAATTGGCGACAAATGCGTTCTTTTCACTTGATGATTTTAAGGCTGTGCCGAAGTCATATCGCGATTTGATTCCTCAGTATGTGAGGGAGTTTGTTTCTTTGGAGAGATTTGCTGGGTGAATTACGAATTACGAATTGGGAATTACGAATTACGAATTGGGAATTGGGAATTGGGAATTGGGAATTGGGAATTGGGAATTACGAATTGGGAATTACGAATTGGGAATTACGAATTGGGAAGCTTTTTCAGGTTTAGGTTTGGGATTGCTTGCACCGCAAGCCGCAAGTCAATTGTTAATTCGTAATTCGTAATTTAAAAAACCATTGACGTACTAGATAGCGTACGGTTATAGTTGAAGATATTTTCTAAATAATTCAAAATGCCAACTTTTACAGCTAGCGAGGCTAGGGCTAACTTCTATCGTCTCATCGATGAGGCTAATCAGTCCCATGAGCCGATTTTGATTACGGCGAAGCGTGGCAATGCGGTTTTGTTGTCGGAGGAAGATTGGCGGGGAATTCAGGAGACGCTCTATTTGTTGTCGATACCGAATATGAGGGAATCTATTCAAGCAGGATTAGCTACGCCGATCGCTGATTGTGATGAGGATTTGAACTGGTGACTTGGAGGGTTGTATATACAAAGCAAGCTCAGAAGGATGCTCAAAAACTGGTGTCGGCTGGTTTAAAATCTAAGGCTGATAAATTGCTAGATATTCTCAAAGAGAATCCTTATCAAACGCCCCCAAGTTATGAGAAGTTAGTCGGTGATTTGGCGGGTGCATATTCTCGCAGGATAAATATTCAGCATCGCTTGGTTTATCAAGTTTTAGAGAGCGATCGCATTGTTAAGGTGATTCGGATGTGGACGCATTATGATTAATTACGAATTTGGGAGAATTACGAATTTGGAGAAATTACGAATTACGAATTACGGGGTGGGGATTGGGTATGGCTTAGGAGCTATAATATTGTACCAATTTGTAATTATCAATTATTAATTCGTAATTCGCAATTGTTAATTCGTAATTAATGAAAAATGCTTGATTCTGAAACTAAACGCCGCATTGATACTGCTCGTGACATCTTGGTGGGGAAGGTTCCCGATCCAAAGTCGCAGGTGGAACAGATTACGATCGCGCTGATCTACAAGTTCATGGATGATATGGATGCGGAGGTGGAGGAGTTGGGGGGCGATCGCACTTTCTTTAAGGGGGAGTTTGCGAAGTATGGTTGGGGGCTGTTGATGAGTCCGAGTGTGGGTGGGCATGAGCTGCTAAACCTTTACAGTGAAGGCATTAGCACGATGCCGCAGAATGCGGGGATTCCTGCGTTATTTCGAGATATTTTTAAGAATGCGTATCTGCCCTATCGCGATCCTGAGACGCTGAAGAGTTTTTTGAAGGTGATTGATGAGTTCCAATACGATCATTCGGAACGGTTGGGGGATGCGTTTGAGTATTTGCTCTCCGTGTTGGGTTCGCAGGGGGATGCGGGGCAGTTTCGCACGCCGCGCCATATTATCGATTTTATGGTGGAGATTTTGCGCCCTCAAAAGGGTGAGGTGATTCTCGATCCTGCCTGTGGGACGGCGGGTTTTTTGATTTCGGCGTATAAGCATATTTTGCGAAACAATCAGGATGCGAATGGGAATAGTACGCTTACGCCCGATGAGAAGGGGCTGATGGCGACTAATTTTAAGGGTTATGATATTTCGCCCGATATGGTGCGGTTGTCGTTGGTAAATCTCTATTTGCATGGGTTTAAGAGTCCGCAGATTGCAGAATACGATACTTTGACTTCTGAGGATAAGTGGAATGAGTTTGCAGATGTGATCCTTGCGAATCCGCCGTTTATGTCGCCGAAGGGTGGGATTAAGCCCCATAAACGTTTTTCGATTAAGGCAAAACGGAGTGAGGTTCTGTTTGTGGACTATATGGCAGAACATCTCACGCCAAGGGGTAGGGCGGGGATTATTGTGCCTGAGGGGATTATTTTTCAGAGTCAGACTGCTTATAAGGATTTGCGTAAGATGTTAGTTGAGAATTCGCTAGTGGCGGTGATTTCACTTCCTGCTGGGGTTTTTAATCCTTATTCTGGGGTAAAGACTTCGATTTTGATTCTCGATAAGTCTTTGGCGAAGAAGACGGATAAGATTGCGTTTTTTAAGGTGGAGAATGATGGGTTTGGTTTGGGAGCGCAGAGGCGGGCGGTGGTGGGGGATGATTTGCCGTTTGTGTTGGAGGAAATTAGGAATTACGAATTACGAATTACGAGGGGAGTGGGGGAGAATTACGAATTAGGAATTACGAATGATGATCGGGTTTTGATTGTACCGAAGTCTAAGATTGCGGCTAATGGTGAATATAATTTGAGTGGAGAAAGGTATAGGGAAAGTACGTTAACCAGTAATGTTTTTCCATTAGTTAGAATTGGTGATATTTGCACGATTAATCCACGCAAGAATCAATTATCAGATCTTAGCCCTGATACTCTCGTCTCATTTGTCCCAATGGCAGATATTAACGAGCATCAGATGACATTTCAACCTATTGCAGAAAAATTGCTTTCGGAAGTGACATCAAGTTATACATACTTTGAAGATAATGATGTTCTATTTGCTAAAGTTACGCCATGTTTTGAAAATGGAAAAGCTGGTATTGCAAAAGGACTAATTAACGGAATTGGATTTGGCTCTAGTGAGTTCTATATATTAAGAAGCTCAGATCAAGTGCTGCCTGAATTTCTCTATTTCTGCATAAATCATCCATTTTTTAGAGATCCAGCAGTTGCCCAAATGACGGGTACAGGAGGTTTACAGCGCGTACCAAGGGATTATGTAGAAAATTCTAAAATCCCTTTGCCCCCGATCGCTATCCAAAAAGAAATAGTCGCCGAAATCGAAGGCTACCAAAAAGTCATCAACGGCGCTCGTGCAGTCATTGATAATTATCGACCTCATATAGCGATTAATCCTGATTGGGAAGTAGTGAAGTTATCCGATGTAACCGAAAGCATTAGTGACGGCGATCATATGCCACCACCAAAAGCAGAAAATGGAATCCCTTTTATAACAATCTCAAATATCAACAAAAATAATCAAATTGATTTTTCAAAAACATTTTTCGTTCCCGAAGAATATTATGAAGCTTTGAAATCACACCGAAAGCCACAAAAAGACGATATTCTCTACACGGTAACAGGATCTTACGGTATTCCCGTTTTGATTGAAGCTGACATCAAATTTTGCTTTCAAAGACACATCGGCTTAATTCGTCCATCTGCAAAAATCAACACCCGTTATTTGTACTATCTACTTAGTTCTAGTTTTATTCTCAATCAAGCGGATTCTGCTGCAACAGGAGTCGCACAAAAAACAGTTTCACTATCTACATTGCGAGACTTCTCCATTCCAGTTCCACCTCTCGAAACCCAAAAAGCAATAGTCGCTGAAATCAAAGCTGAGCAAGCCCTTGTCAATGCCAATCGCGAACTCATCGAGAGATTTGAGAAAAAGATTCAAACAGTCCTGAATAGAATTTGGGGAGAGGGATAAATTTTTTAATTACGAATTATCAATTACGAATTACGAGTTAAAATTTCCTCATTCGTAATTCGTAATTCCCCTCCCTCATTCGTAATTCCCCTCCCTCATTCGTAATTCCCCTCCCTCATTCGTAATTCGTAATTTTTCATCTCCATTGCTCATGAAAGATAACCTCGTCCAAACAAAAAGCTACGCTTTTGCAGTTCGGATCGTGAAGCTTTACCAATATTTGACAAGCACAAAAAAAGAATATGTGCTGTCTAAACAAATATTACGATCGGGAACCAGCATCGGCGCAAATGTTGAAGAAGCGATCGGAGGACAATCAAAAGCTGACTTTATCCACAAACTATCCATAGCCTATAAAGAAGCCCGTGAAACAAGCTACTGGCTAAGGCTGCTAAAAGATACCGATTATCTGACACAAAAAGAATTTGAAAGCATACATCCCGACGTAGAAGAACTATGTCGCATTATCGGCAGCATCCAAAAAAGCACAAAAATCAACTCGTAATTCGTAATTGATAATTCGTAATTAAAAAAATACTATCAATTCGCAGTTACCAAGCGATTTATCAAGTTTTTTGCCGCTTAAAGAAAACCTCAATAATCCCGAACTTGTGGGCTAGTAGTTTATAATCGATAAGCCTGTTTTAATTGTTCGGAATTTATTAAACGATATGGCTGTTAAAGTTCTTATTCCCACACCTCTGCAACAACTCACCAACAATCAAGCCACTGTAGAGTGTCAAGGGGCAAATGTTCAAGAAATGCTGGACTCCTTAGAGGCTAACTGTCCTGGCATCAAAGCTCGTATTTGCGACGAGCAAGGTAATCTCCGCCGCTTTGTTAACTTTTACGTAAATAGCGAAGACATTCGTTTTCTTGATGGTGCGAATACGGCGCTCAGCGATGGCGATGAAGTCAGCATTATTCCTGCGATCGCAGGCGGTTGAGTCGATAGTTAATTGCTTAATCTGACGACAGTGAAGCAAGCGCTTGTTGTAATACCCACTCAAGCGCTTGCTTGCCCTTGTTAAAATCTGAGGGTGGTTTGTAGTTGCCACCCCAGTTTCGCAACCATTCTGAAATTCCACTGAGCGCACCGCCAGCAAAATTTCCCACTTGCTGAAATACCTGCATGGGGCCAATCCCTGTAGCAATTTGTAGCCCAAACACCACGAGAGCAACGAATAGGGCTGTTTTAAAAGTGGTTTTGATAATGCTCAGCAATCCCCAAATCAGCAAAACGGAAACTACAAGTGCTCCGAGTAATAATGCTGCGTTCATAATTAAGCCTACGTTCTGTGTAATCGAGTACCGAAATTCATTGTAAGCGTAGAACCTGAATTCACTTTAAATTCGTGCTCAAGGCTGGCGCGGATGATTTTAGGAAGAATTTACCTGTATGACGAATTTTTTTAACTAAAAGTGGCGATCGATGACTTTTTCTAGCACTTTAATGTTTTGTCATGTAAATTCCCCTAAAATATTCATATAACCATCGCCTTACCTGAGTGGATGTATCAGTATGGAATTTGACGCTTATCTCCATGGTGCGCTAGTACAAGAGCAAGTAGAGCAAGGAATTGACATTGAGCCTAACTTAAATTGTGCAGCCTTGAATGCAACGTTTGAGTCAGCAGGCGCAGCAAAAACGATCCTATGTACGGGACTCGCAGCAAGTACATTAGTGGTTAGCCTTAGTACAGTTCCCGTTCGGGCAGCCTTGGCTTCAGGTAGTTCCTCCTCTGATATATCTTTTGTGCAAAGTCTATTGGCAAGACGAGGCTTCGATCCCGGGGCGATCGATGGCATTAAGGGCTCGGCAACGGAAGCCGCGATCGCCAAAGCACAAACCTATTACGGCTTAGAGGTGGATGGTGTCGCGGGTTCTCAGACCCTCGCCGCACTCCAAAATGATACCTATGACCTTGGGGGCAGCTCAAATCCTTCTGTGCCCGATCCTACACCTGTGACGCCTGTTAGTAGTTCAACTACCGTCGATTTGCAAACCCTGTTATCGAGTCGAGGTTTTTATCACGGGGCGATCGATGGCATTAAAGGTCCCGCAACCGAAGCCGCAATACTACAAGCGCAAACATTTTACGGCTTAGAGGTAGATGGTGTTGCAGGTTCCCGAACGATCGCCGCACTCCAAGCCGATCCCTATAATTTGTCAGGGGACTCTAATCCCTCTACGCCGCCTGCTTCTACCACACCTCCTATCACGAATGTCAGTAGTTCGTCCGTTATAGATTTGCAGACTTTACTATCGACCCGAGGTTTTTATCGTGGGGCGATCGATGGCATTAAAGGCCCCGCAACCCACGCCGCAATTCTGGCTGCACAGAAATTCTATGGCTTAGAGGTAGATGGTATTGCTGGGGTAAAAACGCGATCGGCACTAGAGCGTGATGGGGCATCTCAACCCGTTGCCACTACTGGAGATGTCAAACCTACGACTCCTACCAGTGGCGGCGATACAAAAGCCAATGGAGATGTTAAACCTACTGCTCCGAGTAGCGGCGATGCTACACCCGTTGCTGCCAACAGTGGAGATGTGAAGCCCCCTGCTACGAGTGGTGGTTCGACCAGCAGCAACCCAAATAGCATGAGTAAAGCTGATGTAATTGAGTTGCAAAAACTATTAACTGAAGGGCGCTTTGGGCGCTTTTACGATGGTCCAATTGATGGTATTTATGGCGCATCGACCGTTCAAGCTGTAAAAGATGCTCAACGCTTTTTGGATTTACCCGAAGATGGCATTGCAGGTGCCAAAACGATTGCTGCCTTAAAGTCCTAAAATCTCTCATTTTCAGCCAGCATTTGCGCGTAGAAAGTTTGCCGAATAGTCTACGCGCAAATTTTTACGCTCTCAAAGGCTAGAACTGGCTTTGATACTGGTTTTCCTCTACAGACTCTGTTACGGTGTCTTCATAATATTCTGGCAGTAGCTCGCGATTTTCAACTTCTCCTAAAGCTGCCTCAACGCCTGATGTTGCTGAAACGCAAGCTTGACCAGAGCCGCCGATCACTTTTTCAGTAATCTTGCCGTCTTTACCGATTAGGTATTCAATCTTTTGGTATTCAGACATATAATTATTCCTAGAATGTTTTGCTAGCAAAGGTTTTGTGGTTTACTGCCGATCTTTGGCTTAGGCTTAAAATATGGGGCTAACGGTAAATTAAACATAACCTAAAGTAGATCAATTGATTTTAGCCTTGGATTGCGTTCGAGCTGGTTGTTTATCTATAGAAACGTAATCTTTCGTAGTTGTACGTTCTCATCTGATATGAAACTGAGACATGACCTTCTCACCATCAAGCAGTTCTATTCTTCTCCAAGAACTCTCATTATTCAAGGACTGCCAACGACGTTCTTCCTTCATATAGGCTAAATCTTGATCGTTCTGGTAATAAACTTGACTTCCGATTGTTTCTAGGATGTTTAGAATCTCATTGTCATGGTAATTATATTCATTAAAATCAGTAATCGCTTTCTGAGCCATCTCTGAATATAAGGTGTTCAAATCAATTAACAGATCGTTGACCGTTGGGCTTAAGCTAGAAATCTTTAATCCAATACGCTTTGCCTCC
This sequence comes from Tumidithrix elongata BACA0141, assembly GCF_036349135.1. Lineage (NCBI taxonomy): Bacteria > Bacillati > Cyanobacteriota > Cyanophyceae > Pseudanabaenales > Pseudanabaenaceae > Tumidithrix > Tumidithrix elongata. The sequence goes on along the minus strand of NZ_JAZBJZ010000004.1, from coordinate 28,265 downwards.
CTGACCGTGATCGGATAGCTATGGGAAGGATAATTAGAATTGAGAACTTTACTGATGCGTTCGCACTCCTCTCGATCTTCAATATGATAGGAAAGAATTTCTTCGCAGAGTTTGATCGAGAGAGAACTAGCGCGATCGATCGCACCGACTACCAAAGGGTGAACGTATTTAAAAATATCCGTGTAAGGATTGCCCTGACCATCTTGGGAGTTACTGTTCCACAATGCCACAATCCGCGCCAGCTCATCTTGGCTCACGCTGACTCTACGATTATGCAGCTCGTCAATCGGCGAAAGTTGATGGGTTAGCGAAGAGTCGATCGCGGTTAAATATGCCAATGCCCCCATCTGGATCTCATCGGCACCCAGGGCAATCATCGTCGCTGCCGAAGCGCACTCTAACGGCACGAGGGCAATCATATTCTTGTAATATTCTCTGACCAAATTCACAAATTGAAGTGAAGCTTCGACATTCCCACCACTAGATTTAATGAAAATCGCAATCTTTTCGCCTGGTCCTATTTTTTTGAAAACTTCATACAAAGCTAGAACGTCGTTTGAACAGACACCACCCCGCGCAGAAGTCCAGTAAGCTAATATCTTGTATCCTGTCAGTATCTCTAGCTTTGCAATTATTGTTTGGGTCTCATCAAAAAGCAGTGGAGGTTGCTTGACTCTTTTGGGCTCAGAAGGTTCGTTCATGATTATTTCATTCAAAGATTGAGTTCAATATATGCGGCAAAAGAAAAGGGTTAGGTGCTTCGAGTCATCTCAACGATGCGATCGCGATCGCATGGCGCTAAAAATTTTCGCGATCGCTAATATATTGGGCAATGCGATGAATGCAATCTCGCAAACCCTCCTCACCTCCTGTATTGTCATCAATTACGGTCACGATATAAATTTTCTCCGCGATGCGCATGGCTAAGGTTGTTCCTAGCACGTCCGAAGTTTGTCCTGTTTTTTCACCCAACCACTCTGCGGGGGTGTTTTGCAATGCGGCAAAACCAAGATCGAGATCGGACTGCAACCGCAGTGCCTCCACCAAGAGATAGGCACTCGCATACTTGAAACTATAGGTATCTAGCATGATCTGGGTAAGCTCATCGCTCGTCAACCGATTTGAGTCATTCCCTGGGTCGGCAGGCATGGTTTCTTCGCCTACAACTTTAAAATTAACTTCTGTCGATGGGTAACCGAGATCGTGCAGCGTCCGATTCATGTAATCCCAGCCGAGGTAATCGATCAACTGATTGGTGGCAATATTACTGCTATGGGTAATCATTTCAAACAGGAGCGTCTTGAGCGGCAGTTCCTCGCCAACCCCAATATCACTCTTGTCTTCAGTAAAGTTATCGGGCGAAACCAAGGTTTTGGTATTGAGGCTGAGATTCTCTGCATCCGATTTATGCAACAGTAACAAAGCGATCGGAACCTTAATCAAACTGGCTGGATTGTCTAAACGCTGGTTGCCCCTCAAATGGCGACACTCGCCGCCTAATTGACAGACCGTAATCATGGTCTTGGAGGACAACCCACTTTCTGTCGCAATTTGGGCTAAAAATTCTGAATGCTTAACTTCTAAGGCATAGGCATCCGCAGTGATGTGCTTGCGGCTGCTGGCAGCTAGATCGTCGATTTTGGATAGCGCCAGCATAGACTGTTGCTGTTCTGCCACGAGGGCATATTGTGTCGATCGCGTCCAACGCGACCCTGCTTGCGAAAGGCAAGTTAAGACCTCATCGCGGCAGCCGCCTGTGCGTTTGAGGATTTTTAAGGGATCTTTTTTTAAGGTGGAAGATAGGGACGTATTCCGATCGCCTGTTGATAGCGAAACCGATGAGAGCGCGGAAATACCTACCGCACAAGCAATTCCAATCAGGGCAAGTAACCTACGACTTAGTTGCATACCTCAGTTAAATTCCTAAGCAAAGAGGTTTGTTGCCTCAAGATTAACTTTATCTTAACCTAAACGATGAAAAGCTCTTAGCGAGCGTTTTTCAGAATTCTTACGGCTTGGTATGGTTGGGAAAAGCGATTCCCCTATTGGGGATGCATTCTGCCGCCTTGCGAAGAACTCAAACCTTAATCTGGCGAGAATTCAGGCAAATAGGGATTGCTCAGCCCTGCCAGAGCACATTGACGCCGCGATCGCTGCGCGCACCACTTTTTAAATAGTCCATCGCTACCCCATCATCGGTGGCATAGGCGCGCAAAAATGCCGCTGCCCACCGTGAAATGGTATCGATCGCCGCTTCTTGGTCGATCTCAGGGCGGGCTTTCTCCTTGGGCGAACCAGAGGGATTGTCCCGATCGGCAATACCGTAGTGATTAGCGCCCAAAACGCGGACAAAAGCTTTGGGCGGTGTCTGCACGATATCGTAGGTGCTCTTTACGGCGCTATCGGCAATCAAACTGTCTTTACTCCCGACCATAAACGCAATGGGAATGCGATCGTTTTTAATCGAAATAAAATTGCCGTCGTACCACAAATCTGAACCATAAAAGACGCCTGCCAGTAGTTCTGGTGGACGCGAATAGGTTCCCACACACCAAGGCGGATCGCAGGCATTACGAATTGCATCCATGCCAATAAACCCACCATGGGAATGGCCGATTAAGACGAGTTTCGTGACATCGATCGCACCCGCTAGCGGCGATTTAGGATTCTGGTTCTCTGCGCGCGCATAGGCAAGAACATCGGGCACTTCTCCTACCTGTGCGAACAGTTCGCGTTGACCGCGCACGCTCGTATAGTGGTTGGGCAGTACGACGACAAAACCATGTTTGGCGATCTGGGTTGCAAACTTGGAGTAAACCGACTTTTCCACATTAAAGCCTTGCAACAACAGAGCAACGGGAAAGGTCGGCTTAGAATTGCTTGCGATCGCCTGAGTAGGCTTGCTGGGTGTTGCGATCGGATAGTAGACATCGGCGCGATCGCCATTGGCAGGGATCGTGGTGGCATACTTGCCCACGCGATCGAATTTGGGTTCTAATTTTGATGCCAATATGGGTTCTGATTTGGCCTCTGATTTGGTGGCTGGATTGGGCATCGAAGCCAGCAAAACTTGTTGTGCTGAGGGCATAGCTTGTTCGACTCGCAATAATGCGGCAGATGTATGCGCCAACAGGGGAGACAATGTAGATCCTTTGATATCGGCGAACTGGCTAACCGCGATCGCGGTCAAAATGGCAAGGAGCATCAACCAAAGCATTCGCTGTACTCTCATCTCAAGTACCTCTAAACTAGCGATCGTCTTTCTTTAATCTAATCCTAATTCTTTTTGGTGGCTAGCATCAAATTTGACTCGTTGAGCCCATACTTATAGCCAATGCCAAAATTGAGCGCCTTCACGTTTGCGCCTGTTTCATAGATCTGGCGAAGGTCATCTTGATACTCCTTAGCAAATAGTGCGATCGGGCCTGTGTAAGTGCCATAAAACTGCAAATTCCACTGTTTGGGCTCAAAAAAACGGACGGGCATGCCTGAGTCATCCTGTAAAATCGCGCTACTCTTCGCCAATACGAGATCTCGAATCTGCGAGAAGTTCTCATAATGCATCAGATAAGACGCTGCTTTGGTATAGGTAATCGATTCTTTGAAATTCTTTTCCACAAAGTTTTTCAGTGCGGGTGTGGCTTCAAAGCCCTCGTCAGATAGGTCGATCGCAAAGTAGTATAGAAACTGCGGTTCGGATTTTCCAGCCTGCACGAAAGTGATCTTTGCCCCTTTAAGATAAGCTTCATCGATGTTTCCATCGGGGAAAGTCTTGAGACCGCCATTCTTATCCATACCAACATATTCCATCGCTAAGATCTGATTGTTGGTTCTTGCCAAAAACACAAATAGAATGGGTAGCGTGCCCTTGTCTGCTAGGTCAACCTGCATCGATTTAGTCTGAAAAAAGCTGAACTGGAGGAGCGAGAACATTGCACCATTCATCTCGCGTAATTTCTGAGAGATCTCGTCGTCAGAGAGGGTAGTCAGGGAGGGCAATTTCCCCACTGGCTCTAAGCCAATCAGCAGATAGTTACTGGCATTGGGAAAAAAGGTATAGGCATAGAGGAAATCAGGCCCCGCAAATGGATAAAAGATCGGTTTACTGGTCTGGCTGAGAGATTTGAGTTCCGTACTCGACCATTTCTTAATTGGGGAAAGCTGTTGGCTTTCTAACTTGCTCCAAGCCTCCTCAAAAAATTTGTTGTACTCTATCCAAGCTCCGTTTTTCGTCAATCTCGCCAGCTTACTTTTGTCTTCTAACTTGATCCCTGCAATAAATTTGGCTGTATCTGTCAGCCGCTCGGCTTCCGCGCGATCGAACTTGGCAAGCAGATCGGGTTTATCAGGAGCTTTGCTCTCTACAGGAGTTGGTTTCGATTGCGCTGATGGAGTTGGCTGTGCATTCGTAACAGCAGTGTTTTGACGTTGCGACTCCGTGCAACCTGCCAAAGACATGACCAAACCGAGAAATGCCATCAGCAGCGGCGGGACGCGTCCTGAAAGGAATCGCGAAACATGGGGCTCTACCATACTTATTAAACCTCTTGCAAATAGTAACAATTTGTGGACTATCACTCGATCTCAGTAGAATCGAGCATGGGAGCTTTTTGCCGCGCTCCCCATAGATAAATCGGAATTCCTAATAAAATAGTTCCTAACCCAGCAAGGGACTCTGCGGGCTTATCGCGAAAAATGAAGACCAACATCCACAGACTGATGGCGAGGAAGATCAGGGGTGTCAATGGATAGCCCCAAGTCCGATAAGGACGAAGGATATCGGGATATCGGAGGCGATGGACAAACAAGCCTAAAACCGTAATGCAGGAGGAGAGCGTCAGGGTAAAACCGAGATAGGTAATCACAACCTCAAAGGAAGAGCTAATCGTTAGAAAGATGACGATCGCCAACTGCAAGAGCATGGCATAAAGGGGCACTCCATACTGGTTGCGTTTGGATAGCAATTTGAATAGGGGAATGTCTTCTCCTATTACCTGCGTCACCCTTGGTCCCGCCCAAACCATCGAACTGATGCTTGAGACCAACCCAAAAGAAATCAAAAAACTCATGATATTGCCGCCGGCAGCCCCAAAAATGCGGTTAGCAACGACATAACCCACATCTAATTGCCCAGCCAATTCACCAATGGGAGTTGTGAACAGGAAGATAAAGTTTAAGAACACATACAGTACCAAAACCACTAGCGTCCCCAGCAGTAAAGAGAAAGGAATGTTCTTTTCTGGTTTTTTGATGTCATTGGCGATATAGATCGAGGCATTCCAACCTGAGTAGGCATAGGTAACGAACACCAATGAAGTGGCAAAGGTCGCGCTAAAAATGTCAGAAAAAGCTGCCGCAGAAGGCAGAAAACTCAAGTTTTGCGGTTGTTGAATTAAAAAACCACAGGCGATCAGAACCAAAATCAGCGCTACCTTGAGGGTGGTCGAAATCCCCTGAAAATAAGCACCCACTCGAATATTCCGCGTATGAATTAGGGAAATCGCTATAACGGCAATCAGGGCCGTTGCCTTCGCATCAATGCTAGGCACTACATGGCTGAAATATTTGCCTAAAGCGATCGCCGCCGCCGCGATCGGGGCTGCAAATCCTACCGTTACCGATACCCAGCCGGACAAAAAGCCGACAATCGGATGATAGATTTTTGATAGGTAATGGTATTCTCCTCCCGATCGCGGCATAACCGAGGCGAGTTCGCCATAGCAAAGCGCACCACATAGGGCAAAAATGCCACCCACAATCCAGAGTGCCAGCAAAGCAAAGCCAGAAGTAATACTCGTAACTTGGAAGCCCAAGCTAGTAAATACTCCTACACCGATCGTATTGGCTACTACGAGACAAGTAGCCGTAAATAAGTCAATTTTCCTTGGACTTGAGTCTACGTTCATTGCTCCAAATCAGGCTTGGTAAACATCGCAGGCAATTAAAGTTAGTTCCCTAACTTGCGTTTGGGAACAGAGTTTTGGGGCAAATCAAATTAAGTTTGTTTGCGCCAAACCCTTCGTCCAATCGGCATCCTCTAGCTCTAAAACATGCCGCTTTGCACCTAGGGAAATTTTTCTTGTTTTTAAGAAAAGCTGATGCAACGCTTAGACGTTGGGCATGAGATTTTTCGTTCCCAAACAGCCGCTATTGTATGAGATTCATAAAGCGATCGCAAAGCTGAGAAAAACATACATGACAAGAAATCTTGTGGCAACTATTGCAGCTTGAGAAAATTTTCTAAGGCTGTCGTCATGGCTGGAGACCAACGTCTGGTATTTGCTACCCAATCTAAATCTCGATAGCGTGGATCGAGGGACTCTACAGATACCCAATTGCTTTCGGCTTCACCTGCCTTATTTTGCTGCCACAATGCTGCTGTCAGCGCTGCACGCACATCGGCAAAGTTGGGATATTTACGCAGAATATTGCGCATCATCTTAATCGCTTCGTCGGTTTTTCCGACTTGGTAGAGTGCCTGCACGTAATTTGCACGAACAAAGCTAAAGTGTGGGTCTAGGTTTGTGGCGGTTTGATAGTCTTCGATCGCTTCTTGCCATTTCCCTAAACTCGCCTTAGCATTGCCGCGATTGTTGAAAGCACCTGCGTCTTTGGCATCCAAGGCTAAAACCCGATCGTAATCGGCGATCGCGTCTTGCCAACGTTGTAACCCCTCTAACGCTGTACCGCGATTTAAATAGGGATCGGTGGCACTCGGGGCGAGCTTAATAGCTTGGGTGTAGTCCAAGATTGCAGCTTCGAGTTTGTTTTGGCTGGCTTTGGCATTGCCGCGATTACTCCAAGCTGCCGCATTTTCAGGAAAACTCTCAATCATTTTTGTCCAATAAGATTCTGCCTTGGGGAAATCCCCTGCATTGGTGGCAGCAAAGGCTTGTTTTGCCAGATCCTCAAGTTGCTGCATTTCTACTTTGCTGAGTGGCTTTGCGATTTGAACTGGGATTTTGGCATCTTGGGATTGCGGAGTTTGGGTTTGCGCGATCGCACCATGAGCCATACCAAAAGTCAGCAGAAAGATCGCGAGTAATGAGAAAATCCAGCGCATGATTTTTATTGTAAAAGAGTCCAAAACGTTTTATTAGCTTTATGTGGGAGCAATCGGTTGACCAGCATCTGAATATAGATCGCCCAACTGGATGAACCAAGATGGGGATGCTTAGCCTGCGATCGCGCCCTATTGTAAATAGTGTAACTGTTCCATCTCAGATACACCCTCCCAGCAGCAATGCTGGGTTTTTTGTGCTTTGATGTAGCTATATAAACTATCTTGGCTTGCGAAAATTGCTTTATGGCGCGATCGCGATATCTAGTTTCACAGTTTAATGCCGATCGTCGATATCCCTGCCCTGTGTGTTGGCGAGGTGAAATTGCCACAATGCCGCTCATGGATACACTCGGCTGTAACTTTTGCAATCACATTTTTATCTTCGAGCCGCCACAACAGACGCTCAAGATGGCAGATAGTAACGCGTCACTGGTGTGGGAATGGAATGGAAATACTTGGCAAAATGCCAACCGCCAACTTGCTGAACTCAGTTGGGGTTTAGGCTTGGCAGGAATTGCACTGGTCGTGTTCCCAACTACAATCATGGCACTCTCAGCCTATGCCTTTGCACCAGAGCCTGATGTATCGCTCGCTTGGGTTCCTTTAGTGTGGACTATCCTAACGTTTATCTGTCATTTATACTTCGTTCTCGCGATCGCCGCCGACTATTATCAGTTTCCACTCCTAAGCTATTTGCGAATTATCAAGCGATCGCTGATGCGAACTTCGCACATTCGCAATTGATACTTAAACATTCGATCTCTAAAATGTGGATAGATTCATAGATAGTGGGGTGGACAATCCTTTATAAATCTGCTGAAGGTGGTGTTGAGATATTAGTCTATGCTCAGAGAGAATATGTACAATGAAACAGGCTCTGTACAATAGATGTAGTACAGCCGCTTTTTGTCATTTCTCAAAGATCGCAATCAAGAAAATCTATGGTAGTCAAGCCCGAATGGTTACGTGTCAAAGCCCCACAGTGGCAAAGGGTGGGTAGCGTTAAAGAAACCTTGCGGGATCTGGGACTAAATACAGTATGCGAAGAGGCATCCTGCCCCAATATTGGCGAATGTTTTAACATCGGTACGGCTACATTTTTAATCATGGGGCCAGCCTGTACTCGCGCCTGTCCCTACTGCGATATTGACTTTGAGAAAAAGCCCCAACCTCTTGACCCAACTGAACCCGATCGCTTAGCGATCGCCGTACAACGTCTTGGGCTTAAACATGTTGTCATTACTTCTGTCAATCGAGACGATCTACCCGATGGTGGCGCATCGCAGTTTGTGCGATGCATTGAGCAGATTCGTCAAGTGATGCCACAAACTACGATCGAAGTTCTGATCCCAGATCTGTGCGGTAATTGGTCAGCCTTGGCGATAATTTTATCGGCACGTCCCGATGTGCTCAACCACAATACTGAAACTGTGCCGCGTCTCTATAAGCGCACGCGTCCTCAAGGGGAATACCAGCGTACTTTGGAATTATTTCGTCAGACCAGAGCGATCGCACCTTGGACTTATACCAAGTCAGGGCTGATGGTGGGCTTAGGCGAAACCAGCGCAGAAATTCTAGAAGTGATGCAGGATTTACGTCAGGTTGATTGCGATATTCTCACGATTGGGCAATATTTACAGCCCAGCCAAAAGCATTTAGGCGTGCAAGCATTTATTCATCCCGACCAGTTCGAGCAGTGGCGCATAGAGGGCGAAAACATGGGATTTTTGCAGGTCGTGTCTTCTCCGCTCACCCGCAGTTCCTATCACGCCGAGCAGGTACAGGTACTGATGAAACGCTTTCCGCGATCGCCTCTAGTCTTAAATCCTTAATTTTTCTCGAATGCCAAAATCTTAGCTACAGTCAAAGCAAACTCAAAAACTTCTGGAATGCATTCAAGTCGCCACTGAATTTTAGTTCACTTGGCTTGGCTCGACCAACAGTGAAATTAATCTTAGAATTTATGATGCGCTAAATTTTTTGCTAAAGATCTTTAAAGATGGGACAATCTATTGCTAGAATAATAAGCCAGCAATTTTTGCAGGTTTCGGGGCGTAGCGCAGCTTGGTAGCGCACCACTTTGGGGTAGTGGGGGTCGCACGTTCAAATCGTGTCGCTCCGATATGATCGAAACCCTCTCATTGAGAGGGTTTTACTGTTTTTAGGTCTACTCTTGTCGTTTCGCTCTATTCGCAATAAGACCGACAGAATATAGTTAAGGAACCTGAAAACCAATAATTATTGTGGGAATACTTTGCCCATGCGTTTTACCTTTTTTGATATGCGATCGCTAGGGTGTTAACGGGGTGACCACAATGCGATCGCCTACCTTTACACCCATTTGCATTGCCCAACCTGCGCGCAATTCGATCACCTGATCGGCAACAACGCCCTCGCTGGGATAGATTGCACAGGGCTCTGCCACACAGGGCGGGGCGGAATGCGCGATCGCTTTCACTTCCCCTTTATACAGAAACACCATATCTAGATCGACGGGTACATTTTTCATCCAAAAGGCGATTTGCCGAGTTGGGTCAAAGGGAAATAACATGCCGCGATCGTCGGGCAAAGCGGGGCGATACATTAACCCCTTGGCTTGTTCGGCAAAAGTGCGGGCGACTTCTAGTTGTACGGTGCGTCCGGCAATTTCAGCTTTGGCAGTAATGGGTAGGGATTGTGCCAGTTGAGGGTTGGGCTGGGGCAATTGGGGTTTACTAGATGCGGGGGGTGTAGGGGTTGAACTGGGTTTTGTGGTTGTATTGAGATTGGGTTTAGCACTAGGTTCAGGTAGAGTGCTAGGCTTAGAAGCGTCAGACACTACGGGTTGCGTACAGCCCATTAAGTAAAGCGGCAAAATTAAGTAAAGGGGCAAACGCCAAAAATAAGCTCGATACCGATTTTTCAGAGCCTTTGGATTTTTCATGTTCGTGTTATCCATTAAGGATATGTAACAATTTTTAAATATTGAGCCTGCCATACCTATGTCCCTTCCCTTATACGTTGCATTTATCTGGCACCAGCATCAACCACTCTATAAGAGTCCGATCGCTGGCAAATATCGTATGCCTTGGGTGAGGCTACATGGGGTCAAAGACTATTTAGACTTGGTGTTGCTCTTAGCAAAATACCCAAAGCTGCACCAGACTGTCAATTTAGTCCCTTCCCTCATTGCTCAGCTACAAGATTATAGTGAAGGCAATGCCTTCGATCCATACTTAGAGCTAACCCTAACACCCGTTGCTAATTTTGACGCAGATCAGCGGCGTTTTGTGGCAGAGCGTTTTTTTGATGCCTACCATCACACGATGGTCGAGCCCTATCCACGCTATGCCCAGCTCTTAGCCCAAAAGAAGCAATATGGTACGGACTGGTGTGTGGCAAACTGGACGCATCAAGACTTTAGCGATCTCTTAGCTTGGCACAACCTGACTTGGATCGATCCTCTATTTCGCGAAACCGATCCTCAGATTAAGGCTTGGTTCGATCGCGGTGAAGGCTTTACCCTCAGCGATCGCCAGTTAATTTATACCAAGCAAAAAGAGATTATCGCTCAAATTTTGCCCCAACACCATGCGATGCAAGCGCAGGGGCAGCTCGAACTCACCACAACCCCCTATACGCACCCGATCATGCCTTTGTTGGCAGACAATTATGCGGGTAGGGTTGCTGTGTCTGACATGCTACTCCCAGGAATTCGCTATCGTTGGGACGCTGACATCAACCTGCATCTAGAAAAATCGAAGCGGATTTACCGAAAACATTTCGAGTGCGAGCCACGCGGTCTATGGCCCTCAGAACAATCGGTCAGCCCTGCCATCTTGCCCCATGTTGCCAAGCATGGCTTTTCTTGGTTGTGTTCTGATGAAGGTGTCTTGGGCTGGAGTTTAGGTCATTATTTTCGTCGCGACGAACGAGGCGGCGTCCTAGAGCCCCATCTACTCTATCAGCCCTATCGCCTAGAAACCATGCATGGGGACTTAGCGATCGTATTTCGCGATCGGCGCTTGTCTGACCTGATTGGGTTTAGTTATAGCTCCATGTCACCCCAAGCAGCCTGCGACGATCTATACGATCACCTGGAGAGTATTCATGTGGCTCAGCAAGAATATTTGCAAAATAACCCATCGGCTGACTCTAAGCGACCTTGGCTTGTGACGATCGCCCTTGATGGCGAAAATTGCTGGGAATATTACCCACAAGATGGCAAGCCATTTTTAGAAACCCTGTACGAGCGTTTCTCAAAGACCGACGACATTCAATTAGTCACTGTGTCAGAGTTTGTCGAGCACTTTCCTCCCGTGGATAAAATTCCGCCGCACCAACTCCATAGCGGTTCTTGGATTGATGCCAACTTCACCACATGGATCGGCGACCCGATCAAAAATCGGGCTTGGGATCTATTGGCAGAAACGAGACAGGTTTTAGCAAATCATACCGAAGCAACCCAAGAAAATAATCCTGAAGCTTGGGAAAATCTATTTGCAGCGGAAGGCTCTGATTGGTTTTGGTGGTTTGGTGACGGACACAACTCCGATCACGATCACGTTTTTGACCAACTGTTTCGCGAGCATTTGCAGGCAGTGTACCGTGCCCTGAATGAGCCTGTGCCCACTGGACTCATGTACCCCTTAGAACCCCATGATGTCTCGCCCAGCGATCGCCCCACCAGTTTTATTCATCCAGTGATTGACGGACGGGTTGACAAACAAGATTGGGATGGGGCAGGACGGCTAGAAATAGGTGGCATGCGCGGAACAATGCATCAAGCCAGTTTGGTGCAACGTCTATGGTATGGGGTCGATCACTTTAACGTTTATCTAAGATTGGACTTTCATGCCGATCTTCATCAAGGCGAGTTAAATAAGAAATTATTAACAGAATCTCAATCGACTTTACATTTACTATGGTTTTATCCCGAACAAACCAATTACAATAGCCCTATTCAATTAACAGGTTTGCCATATATTTCGCCGTTAAATTACTTGTTTCATCACCATCTAACTATCGATCTGTCCAATCATTCCATCGATTTTCAAGAAGCGATCGAAGATCATCAGTGGAAAAATATGCCCACACAGGCGAAAATGGGACTTGATCAATGTTTAGAAATTGCTGTACCTTGGTGCGATCTTGTAGTAAAACCTCAGTCCTTAACCCGATTAGTCGTTATGCTCAGCCGAAACGGTCAGTTTCAAACATCTTTGCCAGAATACACGATTATTCCAATTGAAGTGCCCTGAGTTACCTTAACTTTAGAGAGAGAAATCTTTAGAAATGTCAAGTTCTGTGGAAAAATCCAATTCAACCAGTATAGAGAAAATCGTTGAGCAAGCTTTGCAAGACGGTTATCTAACTCCTGCGATGGAGGCTGAAGTCGGACGCATCTGTGACAGTGCTTTTGAACTGTCTGTAGAGGAGTATATGGCGCTCGATCGCTTGATGGGTGCTTTACTAACAGGTGAAGTGGTTGCAGTCCCGCGCAAACAGTTTATCAACGTTATGGAGGAGTTAGTCCTCAGCGAAGCTGTCGCTAGGGTTGCAGAGATTGAAGAACATAGCGGTAAGATTCTCGATTTAGGGGACATTGCTGCCTACGCGCTGAATCGCTTGCCCCCCCTCTATGCCACCACCGAGCAGGGAGCGGTTTACCAAAGAGAGCGTGCCTTAGCCGATCTCCAGCATTTGATCGTACAACAGGTTAAAGAAGCGATCGAACGCAACCTCGACCGTCCTGAGTTTTTCCCCGATCGCTCCAGCTTTGGGCAAACGGGCAAAGATACGGTACTTACACAAATCAGTGCCCTGTTACAAACGATCGCCTCAAACTTCGAGAACGATCCTTCTCAACAAAATTAGTTATTTGTTGTTAGTCTCAATTCCCCAAAAACGATAACCAATAACCTTAATTAACCTTTATCCGCTCAAATGACCAAACTCACCCAAGTCCTCCAGCCGATCGCCAATCAATTTGAGAAGTTGGGTACACCTGAGCCCATTGTGCATTGGGGACATCCCTTTTTTATGGCGATCGTAATTTTTATCATGGGCAGCTATGTCGGTTATGCAGGATGGCGCAGTCGTATTGCTACCGATCCAGAAATTGTTACAAAAAGTAAAGCCGATCACCGTAAGCTTGCCCCTTTCATGTCTGCATTTTTAGCAGCAGGCTATACGGGTGGTTTATTGTCCTTGGTCATGCAAGACAAACCTTTGTTAGAAAGTCCTCACTTTTGGACGGGCTCGACGGTTTTAATTTTGCTGTCAATTAACGCCACACTCTCGCTTACAGGCTTTGCAGGCAATAAAGCCATTCTCCGAACCATCCATGCGTATGTGGGTAGTGCTATTCTCGTTTTGCTATTTGTTCACGCTGCATTAGGGCTAAAACTGGGACTAGCGATCTAAGCGATCTAACCGAATGGTCGGTAACCCGTTGTAATTCTTGACTAGCGCCGAATTTTGACCTGAAGTTTGAAAGAGCGATCGCTGTTTGGGTGCTGAATTATAGACCTTTTAAAAAATCCTTAATTACTAGCTGCTAATCGCTAAACACTAAACTTCATAAAGACGGAATAATAAATTTGTGCCTAATCCGTAACTATGGGTTAGTATTTGGCATATTTGTTGCAAGTTTTTATCGCAAGCCTTATGGACAACTGGGAGTTTTTGTTACAAAAGAAAGGTGACAAGTCCTGGTTACCCCTAGAGTCGCCAACCGTAGAGATTCTAGAGGGGCAATATCGTTTGGCAGCAAGATCTGAGTTAGCCAATGCCATGATTGGGATTCAGATCGTGTATCAGCCTAGCTCAGAATCTAGCCATCATCCCAATCAGCAACGAATCTCGAAGCGGGTTAGCCCAGATGGTTTGCTGATTGTGATGCCTTACACCCACTTTGCCCCAGGGGCTTGGCAAGTTAGCTGCCAAATGGTGGAGCCGCAGCCGGCTCCCAAGCAGTCCGCTAATTTAAAAGCCAGCGTCAAATTTGACGTTCAAGCCGTTTCCCCTGAGCTAGCATCTGAATGGCAATACCCAGATTTAGTCGTAGTAGAAACCAATACAGCCCGTACAGCACCCGATCGCTTTGACTCTACGAACTTTGACGCTACGGACTTTGATTTTGACGCTACGGACACAGATCGGGTTTTAGGGATTGCCGATACAGAACCTGTAGTTTCTCCATCGTCATCTCTTCCATCTGCCACTCCTAGATCGGCTGCAACACCCACACCAACTGCTTATGCCTCTCCCATGATGCAGATGGCAGAGCAAATGTCAGAGCAATTGGTACAGTCTTTATTGGATGAGTTTTCCCCCTTTGACGATGATGACTTTGTGGACGAGTTGGGCGATTCAGCGATCGACCTAGGGTCAGAAAATCCCGCCCCAGTGGACGAACCCGTTCGTGCGCCAGCCATATCTAGTCCAGTCCAGCCCCAAAGTGAGGAATCCAGTGCGTCTCCAGATTCCTCACTCCCTCAGGTTTTACTCAACCTCAGTCAAGCCCAATATTTAGTCTCGGCGCAAAGCAACATTACGATCGCAGGCGAAGCATACACCGCAGGTGAGTTAGAAATCACGCTCAAAAACCCTGAGAATCTCGAAATCTTGGTCAATGTTTGCCATTTTGTACCTCAAGAGGCGACAGATTCTCTCAGTTCTAACGTTTTCCCTTTTGAGCACATTGTTAATATCCCTCACCAATCCCGTCCGCAGGTGCTGATCGGCGAAATCAGGCTTTATCCGACCGATGATTCGCTACAGGACGAACAAACCTATCAGCTCAGTCAAGCGATTACAGTTACCTACCAATCTCCCACCCTACTTGCAGATGTTGCTAGAGAAATGGAAGCGATCGCCAACTCTATGGCAGAGACCTCGGCGACCATAGTAACCTCCAGCAAAGCGAAACCTGCCTCAAAAGCCTCAGCGAAGAATACGCCTGCTTTAGAGTTGCCTCCCATTTCTCCCATATCAAGTCCCACGAAAAAGTCTGCACCCTCTGCACCCTCTAAGCCCTCTCAACCTGCGACGGCGAGTAAGTCGCCAAGTTTGCCCAATCTGCCGCCCCCCATTCAACCTGCTTTGACAGAGAATTTACAGCCAGAAATTGCAAGCGTTCAACCGCAAGAGGAGGTAAATCCACCTCAAAACTACGATGAGTTTAACGAGCTTTTTGAGTCAGAGCTATTAGACTCAGATGTCAAATATCCTCCATCTTCTCAGAGCGCTCAAATCTCTGACGCCGATGAGCCCGACTTGCTCTACCTGTTTGAAGAGGATTTGCCCAGCAACTACGAGCAAATGCTTGAGGAATCTCCTAGTAGCGAGCAACCTTCCCTGTTGGGCGCATTAAATATCGGCGATCGCTTTTTAAGTAAGCTGCAAAATCTGTCTTTAGATGCGATCGCTGAGAAAGCAGAAGACGATGCGGTTAGCTCAGATCCTGTGGAGTCAGAACCAGTAAAACCCGAAGAAATTAGCCCAACCACTCCCACAGATCCTCCCATTGTCAGTAGTCCCCCAGCGCCAACGGATGCCATTGCCGATCTAGATCGAGAATTAGAACAGTTGCTGTCATCGTCCGAGTCGGGTAGTCCACAGGCAGAGCGGCTCTGGCAAGATCCCAACGAACAATTGAGCGAAGCTCTCAACCAAGAATACAACGAGGCACTGAGGCAGAGACAAACTGCGCTTTCCCCCGATCTGGCTAATCCCAATTACGGACAGGGAACGGGTCAGATTTACGATGATGGCAGAGGAGCTACCCAAAATCCTGCTAGTGCGCCAGCACCAGCCCAAAATCTTCCTACCTTGGCTCCCCAGGAACCGATTCCTCTGCCGATCGTCGAAATTCCCCTAGGCAATCTGGTGGCGGGGACACCGATTCCAGCCAGAATTAAATTGCCCGCGATCGCACCGCAACTGTTTGTCAAATTTTGGATCAAGGATTGCCAAACCCGTGCCACCATTGATGGGCCTCGGTGGTTGGTCGATTTTAAACCTGAAACCGAGTCTGAGTTTGTGGAAACAACCATGCAAATTTCCATACCTCTCGGCAGCATGGAAGTCGCCTTAGAAGCGGTCACGATTGAAGTACAAACCCAACGAGAAAGCCATAAAACTCGGATTACCCGTTCGGTTATGCCACCCAACCTCGATCGAGGGAACGATCTGGACTTTGAGATTGCGCTTTAGCAATAGGCTGGAAAATGGATAGTGCTACGAAGCTTTACTCTCAAACTCAATCACATTGTTAGAATTCACGACTGGGCTAATTAAGGGCAAACTGCAAGCAATATCAGGACGTAACTCGGCATAGCGACTTTGCCGCACCGCCATAATTTCTGACTGCACCATTTGTCGGCTTTCGCCCAAACTCAACAGGAGGTGGGTTGAGAGTTCTAAACTCGCCTCAAAGGTAGGATGCACGACTTCTCTCGCACCCAATTGATAGAGCGTATCAATTTCTGCATCCCTAGAAGCCCTTGCGACGATATCTAGTTCGGGCGCGATCGCGATCGCGCGTTGTACGCAAAGGCGGGTATAGCCAGCATCCGTAATCACCACCACCATTGACTTTGCTTTTTCCACTTCGGCTTTTTCTAACACCAGTGGACTGGCACAATTTCCATACAAATAAGGAATGCCCTGACTGCGCAAGAGTTGGATCTTCGCCTCGGATTGCTCGATCACGAGGACTGGATAGCCTCTCGACTGCAACAGACCGACAATGTTTTGACCTGCACGTCCGTAGCCACAGACAATCACATGGTTATTGAGCGCGGCAGTATCTGAAATTTCCTGTGGGATATCCATTTGATTGAGCCAGTCTTTAAGGATAGGAACCTTCTCCATCAGCAGCAAAATCTGGGGGGTTGCCTTGAGTAAAAAGGGCGTGATCATCAGCGTAACGGCGGTTGTGCCCAAAATTAGCAAGTAAACTTGGCGAGATACCAAACCCAATTTTTGCCCTTCACTGGCTAATACAAAGGAAAATTCGCCAATCTGAGCCAAGCCAAACCCTGTAAAGATTGCTAAGCGCAGAGGATAGCGAAATAGCCGCACCAGGGGCACGACGATTAAAAACTTGCCGACCATAGCGATCGCGACGAGCCCCAAAATCAAATCGAGATTTTGCCAGAGAAACACAGGATCGATCAGCATCCCGATCGATGCGAAAAATAGGGTGGCAAATACATCCCGTAATGGCTCCATATAGGAGAGGGTTTGATCGGCATATTCTACCTGCGTGGAAATCATCAAACCCGCCACGAATGCGCCCATCTCAATCGACAAGCCCATATATTCGGTCAGCAGCGCAATCCCCAAGCACAAGACAATGACGCTGAGCAGGAATAACTCGCGGCTCTCTGTACTGGCAACCCAGTGTAAAAATGGCGGGATTAGCCAAATTCCAGCCGCGATCGCCCCACCCGCAAATAAAGCCGTGACGAGTAAGGCTTTTGCCACTGCCATCCCCACCGCATCGGGGTGGTCGAGGGCAGGCAAAACCGCCAACATTAAGCCCAACGCCAAATCTTGAATAATGAGAATCCCTAGGGTCACCTGCCCCTGTACCGACTCGGTTTGGTTGCTTTCCATGAGACTGCGCAACACCACAGCGGTTGAGGAGAGGGACAAAATTCCGCCTAAAAAGATACCCTGTACAGGGGTTTTTACCCAGCCCACAAAGACCGATAGGGCAGCAGTTAACGAAATCGTTAATAAAATTTGTAAGAGTCCACCACCGAGGGCGATCGCCTGCACTTTTTTGAGCTGCGTCAATGAAAACTCAACGCCCAGAGCAAATAGCAAAAAGGCTACGCCAAATTGTGCCAAGGTTTCTACTTGGATCAGCTCTTTAATCAGACCCAACCCAGTAGGACCGACGACAATGCCGCCCAGCAAGTAGCCCAAAATGACAGGTAACCTCAAACCTGCTGCCAATAAGCCTCCTAGAGAAGCAGCAGCAAGTACTGTTACCAAATCGACAATCAATCTGAAATCTTCTTGCACAGTTGTTTACAGCTTTGTTATTTCTATCTTCTTTAACGTTTCCGTGCGGGAAGTCCCCGTCACCCGTGGCGCGGGGATGCAAGCTCGGTAGGGATTTTGGGATTCCCATAGTATAGTTACTATATGGTAATACGGCGGATTACATACAGACTTTACCCCACCAAAGCTCAAGAGAAAACCCTCTATGAGTGGAGGCGATTGCATTGCTATCTTTACAATTCAGCCCTTGCAGATCGTAGAGACAGTTACCAACGCCAAGGTAAATCCGTAAACTACCTAGATCAACAAAACCGACTACCCGCCTTCAAAGAAGTGTGGACTGAGTATAAAACACTCGGCTCACAAGCACTGCAAGCCACCCTAAAACGAGTTGACCTTGCCTATCAAAGATTCTTTGCAGGAAAAGGAGCCTATCCAAGATTCAAATCCATCCGCCATTATTCAGGTTGGACATATCCTGCAATTTCAGGGTGGAAAGCCTTGACTAACGGCTCAAATGGTTACTTGGACTTATCGAATCTAGGTAAGATTCAGATGCGCGGACAAGCAAGACAATGGGGAATCCCCACAACTTGCACTATCCTAAACCGACAGGGTAAATGGTATGCATCGATTACTGTGAACTGCGAAGTAATCAGAGAAACAGGAGAAGGCGCAATCGGCTTAGATTTTGGCGTACATCATGCGATCGCCACAAGTCATGGTGAGATCGTTGATGCCCCAAAATTCTTGGCTAAAACCGCCAAACAGATCAAAAAGGCAAGTAAGCAGAAACGCAAAAGACGTGCTCCCAACCACAAGAAAAAGCTCAAAGCTTCAAAACGATGGAAAAAAGCACAAACCAAAGTTTCTAAACTGACTCGCAAAGCGGCGAGACAAAGACAAGACTGGGTGCATCAAGTCAGTACAAAGATAGTTAGCGGTAACAGCCTAATTTGTACTGAGCAACTCAATCTTAAGGGGATGACCCGTAAGGCAAAGAAGGGTAGCAAACGCAAAGCTCAGAAAACTGGACTCAACCGTTCGATACTTGATGTAGGGATAGGTATGCTCAAATCGGCAATTCAGTACAAGGCGACTGAATCTGGTGGACAATATATCGAGATCCCTACTCAGAAAGTAAAGCCATCCCAGACTTGCCCTATCTGTGGACATCAACAGAAGAAAGAACTCAGCGATCGCGAACATATTTGCGGAAATTGTGGATATACAACCGATAGGGATGTAGCCGCCAGTCAAGTAATGCTCAACTGGGTTCTATATGGTTCTGCGGTGTTTGGAACGAACATCGTCAAACGTGGAGAGCAAAGCGCTACTTCAAAGGCTGCATATTGTGGATCGATGAAGCAACTAGGCTCAAAGAAGCGTCAAAAACACGCACTCTCAGGTGACGGGTATTCAGAAACCCTGTCACGAAGTTTACGGAGTGCGGGGTAGTTCATGAATACTTAATATTTAGAGCAGTTATCATCAACACCCTTTAGTTTTTTACCGTCACGAAAAATCTATGGTTTGAATTTGCTCCCCGTCTCCGTGTCGGAGAAGAGGTTGGGGAAGAGATCAAGTTACTTTGAGCACCTAAAAGCCCTTAAATCCGTAGCCCTTAGTGAGGTAGTAATTTTTGAGCCAGATGCCAAATAGGGAAACGGGTACGGTTTGCGGCTCGGACATGCGTGCAAATTTTGATTTCACCGTTGCTGTCAGAGGATACCAATCATCAGAAAGCACGATCGCATCTTGACCCATACGTTCTTGCTGAAGATTCCATAGAGTGAACTGGCTGATGCGCGGAGAAATGGCTGTAACTTGCCGATCTTTTAACTGGTAAGCCAACAGGGAGGCAGAACGATAATCGGTGGTAGTGAGAAATGGAGTCTTCGCCAAATCTTGGTTTGAAGCCTGTTGAATTGCTGGGGCAACTTGGTTCCAGCCAAACACAATCCGAGATTCTTGGTCGGCATCTGGGCTGAGCAGTGCCGCGATCGGTATAAAGCTATAATTAATTACAAATAGAATTGCGAACAGAAGTCCGTAGGCTTGACCACCCATAAAGAGTCGCTTCGCGGTTCCCTTGAGGATGGGTTCCACTGCACTCCCTTGAGCCTCGAATAAAACAGAAGGAATCAATGGGAATAACAGCAAATAAGCCGTGATATTCCAGTAATAGAGGGCAGTTGAGAAGAAAGAGATGCCCGTCAATAAGCCCGTGCCAATCGCGAATGTCCAACCAGCCAGCAATCGATAAATCGAATCCGAGGGAAGTATCTGTGGCGTGGGTATACCCCCCGATCGCGAAGGGTTTCCAAGGGAAATCGGGAATCGCTGCCATCCTTGCCACAACAGCCAACAATTTACGGGCGAAACCATCACCACTGAAAGCAGTAAAAATCCTATCGGTTCCGTAAGGCGCATGAGGGGAGTCCCAGCATCGACACTCCGACTCAGATAAAACCGCAAGGATTGGAAGTCATTGCCAAAATTCCATAACAGCACGGGCAAAAATCCGCCGATCGCGATCGCTACGCTCAGATAAAATCGCGGATCGCGAAATAGGGGACGGTGTTTGGGACTGGTGGCGATCGCGGCAATAAAGCCTAGACCCATGAAGAGGGCGTTGTATTTGGCAAGGCAGGCGAGGGCGATCGCGATCGCGGCGCAGTAGAGTCGCCAGTTTGTTCCTTTGCCATCTTTGGCGTAACCATCCAAAAAGGTAACCATCAGATAAGCGGACACGAGGGACAGCGTCATCATCAGGTGGTCGTGCCATGCTAGGGATAGCATCACGAAGTATAAAGGAGAGCTAACAATGGCGAGGGCGATCGCGCCAAAATATTGCCACAGTCGCAGTTTGGCGATGCCTCGATAGAGATATTTGGCGATTAGAAAATAGGTGTAGAAAAAAACGCAGTTACTGGCAAGGTTGGGCGATCGCAGGGTAAAGAATGACTGCCCCAGTATGCGGGTAAATATTCCCTGCGCCCAAGCCAATAGAGGCGGATGGTCGTAATAAGACAGGTCTGGATGCTGCCCCCATAACCAGTAATAGGCTTCGTCGGGGTTAGGAAAGGCGTTGAACCAAAAGATCGTGCGGAGGGCAATGTAAAGAAAGGCTGGGATGAGGAAGATTAGGCTCTGCGACATACAGGGGTTAGGGCAATGTTTCAGTACATCACATCTTGTCTAAAATTACGTCAGTTTAGGATAAGAAAACCTGAAACGCTATACATCCCAAGGATCCCCCCCAGCCCCCCTTGAAAAAAGGGGGGAGAATTTATTTGTCCCCCTTTTGTAAGGGGGATGCCCGATAGGGCAGGGGGATCGAACCCTGTGGTTGCCCAGATATCTAGGGGCAGGCACAGGAGGTCTCCCCTAACAGAACGTTTAGTAGCAATGGGAAATTTACAGGTAAAAATTATTTCTGGGGATTTGCTAGCCGAAAGTAATAACACCTGCTACTATTGTAAATGCTGAAAAGCAAGGGCGCTTAGCTCAGTTGGTAGAGCGTCTCGTTTACACCGAGAATGTCGGGGGTTCGAGTCCCTCAGCGCCCATCACTACTCCTTATAAAGTTCTTGCATATTTTCGATCTCTTGTCGGATGCGATCGCGCACGCTTTGCGGAGATGCAACTTTGCAGTCTTTGCCATATCGCAATACTTCTCTCGTAAACCAAAACGTATTTGCTACCCGTCGTACTACCCGTCGTACTTGGGGAGGTTCGCTCAACCATTCGTTTGTCTCGTCTTGATTTGATTTGCTGCGATAGGCAAAGGCTAATCCTCCCGATAGGTGCATTTCTATGGGAATCGTGGCTAACCCACAATGCCACGTCCCTGTTACAGGTGTAACGGATGCATCTGTAATGCGATCGAGTCTCAAACACCAGTTATGGGTTAGTTCTGGTAAATCTTGATTGTTTGTGGTTTCTTCGCACCAACAGTCTAGGTATTGACGGTCTTCATGCTTGGCAATTTCGGCATAGCGAATTGTAAAGTTCCAAATGCGTTCGGCGGCATCTTGATAGGATAGCTGAAACGGTTTCTGACGGCGAATATAGCGCTCTACTTCTAATCGCCAAGGGCGCACGGGTTCGGTGACGAAACCTTCTAGTTCTGCTCTGAGGGGAATGGTTAGTTCGCTACGCTCTAACAACAAAAGAGCGATCGCGACTGCCATCTCAATCTCGCCTACATCAACCAAAGCAGTCCTAGCTCGATTTAGGGCATCAATTCGCTCTTTGTTCCAATCGTGGTTAGGCGCAACGATCAGTTCTCGGCGTGCGATCGCTTCGACTAATTTAGAGATATTGGGGCGATCGCCCCAAGTCATGCCAAATTCTAGGGCGATCGCTTCTAGCTGGGCTTTATCGCGATCGCCGATCGATAGTGTAACTGAGTCTCCTTTTCTTCCCATGAGCATCTCGTAAGTGTACGTACACTTGATAAGTACAGTATCTTGTATTTCATAATTAATCATGGCAGAATAATCCAGTGCAACAAGTTAAGTACAGATTTTTTGAAGCCCCACTATACAAGCCAACTAATCCGTTTTGGGAGAGAACCTATGTTCGCCAAACAGAGTGCTATTAGTTATACGGAATATCTTAGCTACGAACAAGAAAGCTCGATCAAGCATGAGTTTGTCAATGGTCAAGCTTTTGCGATGGCGGGAGCTAGTGAAACGCATAACGTTATTGTAGGGAATCTGATTGCCGGTATTCGTCCGCATTTAAGAGGTAGTGGTTGTCGCGTGTTTCCCTCTGATATGAAACTTACGGTTGCTGCCGCAGATAATGCCACTTACTATCCTGATGTGATGGTTGTATGCGATCGCACAGATAGCGATCCTTATGTGAAGCAGAAACCTTGTTTGTTAGTGGAAGTGCTGTCTCAATCTACGGCGTTGCTGGATCGGCGTGAGAAGTTATTCAATTACCAGAAGCTACCATCTTTGCAGGAATACGTTTTAGTTTCCCAATCGGAAATGCAGGTTGAGCTATATCGCAAAGATGCTGATGGTAAGTGGTTGGTTCAGTCTTTGCATGCAGGCGATACGCTCCATTTAGGATCAATCGATTTAGCGATCGCGCTATCTGAGATTTATGAAGATGTGGAATTTTGACTAAGGGTTAACAATCTAAACTATTTAACGAATATTTGCTGCAATTTAAGTTTTACTATTAAGACTGCAAGTTTTTTGCAGGGTACACTTCATAAGATGTACCTAAAGTAAATCTTGCAATGGTATGTCTCGACATCTAGAACGCCTATTGGAAATAGATCGACTGCTTCGATCGCCCGAACGTCACACAGCAATAACGCTTGCTGAAGCATTAGAGGTATCTGAGCGCACCGTCAGGAACGATCTAGATTTTTTGAAAGATCGATATCAAGCCCCGATTGAAAGCGATCGACAAAGAGGCTACTACTATGGCGATCCAAACTGGCGATTAGATAGCGTTCCCCTGACTAAAGGAGAACTGTTTGCTCTGACCTTGGGAGCAAGAATGCTGGCAGCTTTTGCAGGATCAGCTTATCAGAAAGAGCTTCAATCCGCGATCGAGCAACTCAGCCGACGTATTCCTGAGACAACTTGGGTAAATCTGCAAGGATTATCCAACGAGCAGGTGATCTTTCGTGCAGGAGCTGAGATCGATTTAGATCCTGAAATCTGGCACAAATTAGAAACGGCTTGCCAGCAGAAGCGACGCACTCTAATGCGTTACTACACGGCGGGTAGAAATTCATACTCCGAACGTAAGTTCGATCCCTACGTTCTACATTTTTCTCGCAACAATCCATACGTGACTGGTTACTGTCACACAAGGAAGGAACCACGCTGGTTTCGTGTAGATCGGATTCAATCGTTGGAGGTTTTGAATGAAACCTTTGAAATCGATCCGACTTTCGACCCTAAAGAACATTTTGAACTGGCTTTTCAGCATGAGGTGGGTGGTATTCCCACGCAGATCTCTATTTGGTTCGATACGGCAACGGCTCCTTATATTCGCGAACGACGTTGGCATCCCACGCAACAAATTGAGGAACAAGCTGATGGTTCGCTGAAGCTACATTTTGTTGTAAGAGGGCTAAACGAAGTTAAACGCTGGGTTTTATTTTATGGCAAGGGTGCAAAGGTGCTATCACCACCAGAACTTGTGACGATGATCAATTCAGAAATCAATAGTATGTCAAACATTTATAGTGAGGATAAATTATGACGAAGGCTATACAGGAGTGCTTTCAACAGTTAACGACTTTTGAACCGAGGCAGTTTCAGTCAGCGACGATCGCAGCGATCTTGAAAGGTCAAAATATTTTGCTCCGCGCTCCTACGGGGTCAGGTAAAACCGAGACAGCGATCGCTGCATATTTATTTGCTAAACAAATGGAGATTGAATTCCCCAATAAGTTGATTTACATTGTACCTCTGAGGACTTTGGCAACGAGTTTACGCGATCGAACTCAAGAACTGATTAGGCGATGGGAAAAGGAGTATCCACCAAAGAGATCGCTAGTTGTGACCTTACAAACAGGCGAAAATCCTGAAGATCCGCGCTTTGAAGGTGACATCATTTTCTGCACCATCGATCAATTGCTCAGTAGCTTTCTAAGTATTCCCTACTCAGTAGGGCGTGGTTCAGCGAATGTGAATGCAGGTGTGGTGTTTGCATCATATTTGGTGTTCGATGAGTTACATTTGCTCGATCCAGATCGAAGCTTTGTAACAACCTTGAAGTTATTAGAGCAAGTACAAGGTATTTCACCATTTTTACTAATGACTGCAACCCTAACTCACGAACTCGCAGGGCAAATTTGCCAAGAAATTACAACACTGGGAAACTCAGATAAGACTGCACTGCAATTGGTGAATGTTGCGGGGAAAGATCTTGAAGCGATTGAAGGTCAGCGTGTTCGCCAATTTCAAACCATGACTGAGCCTCTATCAGCTTATGAAATCTGGCAGGATATCCAGTTATTTGATCGTCAGCGTGTAATTGTAATTTGTAATACGGTGGCGCAATCTCAAGGACTCTATCAGGACTTAGAAAACCTCTGCAAAAAAGATTCCGTATCAATTACTTTGCTGCACTCTCGATTTCTCCCAAGTGATCGCAAATCTAAGGAATCTCAACTAGAGAATGTATTTGGTAAAGATTGGAAGATCGGTAACAAACAATGTCAGGTTCTGATTTCTACACAGGTAATTGAAGCAGGAATAAATATTACCTGTCAGGTGATGCATACGGTGCTATGCCCTGCTAACTCGCTACTTCAACGGGCAGGACGCTGTGCGCGATTTGCTAATGAGAACGGCTTAGTTAAAGTTTATCGTGAAGTAAAAGTTGGAGACGATGCAGAAAAATGGATTGAATTAGAAGATGAAGATGATTTCATAGATGCTGTGGAACAGCCTCAAAAACAATCTAAAAAGCAAAGATTTCTACCTTATAAAAATCTTTCCTGTGAATTGACTTGGGATGTGCTGAGCGATCGCGCCGAGGATGAAGTTAGTAAGTCCGTGGGGTTTGAGATTGAAGAGAAATGGATTAATCACGTCCATACCAAGGAGGATTTATCCCAAGCAGGTAAGAGGGCTGAAAATCGCAGCTCATTTGAACAGCAATTTGATGAAGCTATATTTAGAGGTAAGCGATCAGTTGCCAATGATTTGATTAGATTTGTAGATAATCGCAGCATTTTTATGATGGAAGACCAAGTAATCTTTGATTCAGATACACAATCAATTGACTTAAAACAATTACAAGCCTTTTCTATTCCTAAGAGTACACTTTGTAGCATTTTCTGGAAATTTCAGCAGAGTCAAAACAAAAACTGGCTTTTTAAACAGGTTAAAGCCCCAGAAGATAAGTCGGGTGAGAGATATGAGATACCTAATGCGATACCGATTAAAAATTGCAAGCAAATTGCCGAGAGTATTCAGATTATTGTCAATCCCAAATATGCAGACTACGATTCAAAAGTGGGATTAAGGCTTGGAGCAGAGGTTGAGGGCAATTACAAATCTCAGCAGAAGCAAGCAAAGCCAAAATTATATAAGGAATACAGCTATCACATGGATACTTATGTGAGGCATTTAGTTGATATTGGGAAATGCTGGCTGAATGACTTTGATGGAGATTTAATGATTCAGGGAAAACCAACTACTGTCAAACTGATTAGTTCACAGAGTGAGTTATTGAAAGCAGGAGGTCGATTTATTCATCAGCGAATTTTCCCCAATTCTTCACTCGATGATGCAACAGGACTTTTTGAACTATTGGTATGCTTTTCTATTTTGACTCATGATTTAGGTAAGTTGCAAGTAGAGTGGCAAAAGGCAATGCGAGGATGGCAAAAGACAGCCTATGAACTTTATTGCGGTCTCGAACCAAAGCCAAATTTTCAAGTGATCGATCCTAAAGATCAACTTTTAGCGCACACAGATCACCAACCAAGTCATGCAGTTTTCAAACAAGCGTATGATGACTACACTCAAAAAAATCCTCGACCTTCTCATGCAGTTGAAAGTGCTTTCTTGAGTGAGGAAATCCTTGAAGAGGTATTATTCCCCGTTTTAGAAGATCATTTTAATGAGGATGATGAGAAAGTTCTGCTAAATATAGCTCACAGTATCCAGATGGCGGCAGGTAGACATCATTCTGCTTGGGCAAAGGGTTGGGATGGAGCTAAATCGAGCGAAAAGATTCAGATTCACAGAGGGGCAAATATAGAAGTTGCACGCAGTTGGAGGAGCCTGCGGAAAATGATGCCTTCAAGATTTGTTTTACCTGAACAGTTACCTGAACTTCAGCAAACTCATCAGCTAGATGAATTTCGACTAGGACAAATTGAGCCAGATGATGTGAAATATCAGCAACTTTATTGGTTGATTGTCCGAGCACTCAGGATTTGCGACGGTAGATCTGTTCAACTTCAAAGAGGATAATTTACTGATTATGATTACTACCCTCAGAGTTCCTAAACGATTTGGCACCTCCGCAGATACCTTCTTTCTATTGGGGCTGGCACAGTTCATCTATAGAATTCAATTTCAACTAATTCGGAAGAAAAAACTACATTTGCAAGATCTTGGTGCAACTTATCAAATTCGATTGGCTGAAGCGATTGACTTAGACTCAGCCGAGACAAAAGTTAAGTTTGAGCAGTTATTTCATCCCGTTAAAGGTGCTAAAACGGAAAATATATCAGGTTTTGCGTGGGAGCAAGTAGATTATTTTGATACTGTCTCTCATGCAGAAAAGCGAAAGCGATGGCTGGAACATAATCGCCAGCAGAAAAAAGAAAAGGGAAAAGGAGAAATGACTGAGGAAGACATTCCAACGGAACCTAATGCTTGCACTCAGAATGGCGTAATCTTGACTTCAATGCGGCACGATCGTAACCACAATGGACTCTGGGGACAAGCGCAAGAATTGCGAGAGGATTTTGGAGCCTTTGCAGTTGCGGTGCTTAAAGGGTTTGGAAATACTGAAGAAGTTATTTTAGGTAATGAAGTTGATACTATTGCCAAGCACTTCAAAGATCTCACGGGTAAAGCGTTGCCTACTCCTGCTAGTGCAGTTAAGATTTTTCTACCTACTTCTGTTCAGGGTGTTAACCGCATCAAGTCAGATAGCAATCAAGTAGGAAGTGGACAAAAAGAAGACTGGTTAACTCTATGGCTAATTGCCGCAGGACTCCACCAGTATGGAATTTCTGAGCGCATTAAAGTTAGCGATAGGGATTATGACTGGCGTGTTGTTGCACTGGAACCGCAGGAAATTAACCTCGATCAATACGGTGAGACTTTAGATCAACTCCGAAAGTTTAACCCTCCAAGTGGGGCTTATGGTGTTGCGCGATTTGATGCAGAGATGGTACTGAACTTCTCACTTGAATTACTTAAACATCATCCAGCAAAGGATAATAGTCAAATCAGCGAAGATATACCGAAGAAACGTTCTCGGTTGAGAGGTCGATCAATTCGAGAGTTTGTCTCTGGTTTTAGTGGTACTCATTTTGGCTCTAAAGGTCAAGTATATGGGGTTCAAGAGGTTTTTAGTTTGGGTTTGCCGAACTGGATTCAGCCAAATAGCAAGGAGGATATTAATGACTACACAACTTTATTGGTAATTGCTCAACCTAGGTAAATTGACAAAAGCAGCAAAGCTGATAAAGTAA
>NZ_JAZBJZ010000003.1:0-104833 GCF_036349135.1 Tumidithrix elongata BACA0141 | reverse complement strand
GGATGATTCAAATCCTCCTAAAACGTCTTGCTTAACTTCTCAAACACTCTCTTACGCGCATCAGGGAAAGTCGATGAAATTGCCAAAGCTTGTGCCATGAATTTTTCGCTACAGATTTACGGTCATGTATAATGCTGAGAAGAGTTAGAGTAGCTTTACAGTCACCTAGGGTTGTTGTAAAGTGTATTGCCATCAAGTTGCTTCGAGTATAGAGGTAGGAGAGTATTGAGTTTAACCTTTCGTTGAATGTCTCTCATGTAGTCATAAATTCTACAACTTTAATCTCAATTACTGCAGTTATTCAATAAATCCTTAGTAGGTTCGGAGACGCATTCATGATATTTCCATTGATTGAACGAGTAAAAACAATAAAAGATTTAATTATTCAATCTTTGGATAGGATAGGAACTTCCGTTAATACCTTACTTGGAAACGATCAAGTCATCTTGGCAAAAATTGAGTCACTATCTAAGCAAGTTAAATCTTTAACTGTCGTTCCAGATATTGAGCAGAAAAATTCTCCGATCGCTAACTTTCATGGAGATTTCTATATTCGTCATAATCAAAGGCGACAAGAACATCTAGCCAGTTTGGGAATAAATATTTCAGGGCTTTCCGTATTGGAAGTTGGAGCAGGAATTGGCGATCATACAACTTACTTTCTAGATCGTGGCTGTTCCGTTCTGTGTACAGAAGCAAGAGAAGATAATCTTGAAATTTTGAGAACGCGTTATCCATATATAAGAGTAGAGCAACTAGATTTAGATAACCCACATCCATTAACAGATAAGCCACTGGACGTTGTTTACAGTTATGGACTCCTGTATCACCTCAAAAAACCAGCCAAGGCAATAGAGTTTATGGCTCGCAATTGTTCGCAAATATTACTTCTTGAGACTTGTGTCTCTCAAGAAAATGACGAGTCAATAATCATTACAGAAGAAGAAATCGAAAATCCCACCCAGGGTATATACGGCATCGGTTGCCATCCTAGCCGAAAGTGGGTATATCAACAATTGAAAAAATATTTTGATTTTGTTTATTTGCCCACTACACAGCCGAATCATCCTGAATTCCCAATAGATTGGGCTACTATGCCAGATGAAAAGACACTAACAAGAGCTGTTTTTATTGCATCACGACAGATGATAAACAACCCTCTTCTTGTAGAAGATATTCCAATGAAACAAGTGCGCCATTAAATGTTTAAGATGGCTCAAGAACTTAGCAGAGAAAACGACTATGTGTGACCAATTACCTCTCGTCAGCATTGGTCTACCTGTATACAATGGAGAGAAATTTGTACGGCAATCTCTCGACTCACTGGTGACACAAAGCTACCCATGTTTCGAGTTAATTATTTCAGACAATGCTTCAACAGACCTGACTCAAGAAATTTGTTTGGAATATGCTGCAAAGTATCCACAAATCAAATACTTTCGCAACCTTAATAATCTTGGAGCAACATATAACTTCAATCATGTATTAGAGTTATCAACAGGTGAGTATTTCATGTGGGCATCATGTGACGACCTATGGGAACCATCGTATGTTTCTACTATGGTGGATCTTCTGCACACCACTCCAAAGGCAGTGTTAGCATTCTCTACTCTTGATAGCATTACCTATGAAAATGGGGATTTTGTCAAGGCATACCCTGATATTCTTGAAATCCCGTCAGAAGCCCCCTATCAACGCTTGAGCAATTATATTAACCAAGAAGAATTTTTAGGGAAAGCTAACTTTATTCATGGACTTATGCGAGTCAATGCAATCCATTCAATAGAAGGAATTAAGCTTTGGGGCAAAGGTCATTTAGGAGCAGATATGTTAATAGTATTTCGACTCCTCTCATTAGGAAACTTTGTTGTTAGCAAAGACTTACTTTTTCATAAGCGTCATGGTGGAAGCTCCGATCCATCTGAGCAATCTCATCAGTGGGGAAAAAGTAAACTCGCAGATTTGCAGCAAGTTAGTCTTAGCATTAAAGATTGGTACGGATATTTCTACGGTTATGCTCATATTATTGACCTGACTAATTTACTAACCATTAAAGAGAAAGCAAAATTAAAATTCATGGTATTGAAAAGATTTGGTCAAATTTGCTGGAGGCAAATCAAACCAGTTCTTATTACACCGATCGCCATCAAAGCAAGAAGCATTCTCGACCGTGCAATCAGTAAATCAAAGCAAATATTAAAGCCTAAGCATCTAGATAGTCTTTCAAAAACATCTAAAACTTCTACCTTATTAGAGCAGAATATTTTAGGTCAGAAAGTTAGCTATGCTCAATGTGGAGAGGATTTAATCGTAGATTTTTTATTTTCATGTGAACTCAAGAAATCAAATTTCACTTATCTTGATATTGGTTCTTATCATCCAACTCAATTAAGTAATACTTATTTATTCTATCAAAAAGGTTGCCGAGGAGTATGTGTTGAACCCGATCCAACTCTTTTTAACGAGATTAAGAAACTTAGAGAAGAAGATATTTGTTTAAATGTTGGAATAGGAGTCGATCGAAATACTCAAGCCGACTTCTACATTATGACAGCTAGAACGTTAAATACTTTCTCTAAGGTTGAAGCTGAAAGATATGCCAGTTTTGGCAGTTTTAAAATTGAAGAGGTTATTCAAGTCCCCTTAATCAATATAAATGAATTAATTCATCAACACTTCCCAAATTGCCCAAACTTTATTTCCATAGATATTGAAGGTTTAGATTTTGAAGTACTAAAGACATTCGATTTCTCTAGGTTTAGACCAGAAGTATTTTGCGTAGAAACTAAAACCTATGCTGAAGATAAGACCGAGCGAAAATTATATGAGATTATTGAGCTAATGAATTCAAAAGGCTATTTTGTTTATGCTGACACCTATATCAACTCAATTTTTGTAGATAAAGAAGCCTGGAAAAACCGTCAATCTGTAACTTGAGTTAGTTTGAATGTTTAATATTATTGTCTTCAGTAAAGATCGTCCTTGTCAGCTTGAGCTTTTTCTTAGAAGCGTCAAAATTTTCTTTAGAAACTGGCAAAACCTTCAGTTTTCGGTTCTCTATACCTACAGCGAACCAACATATTGTGAGGGTTATGAA
Source organism: Tumidithrix elongata BACA0141 (assembly GCF_036349135.1). Classification (NCBI taxonomy): domain Bacteria; kingdom Bacillati; phylum Cyanobacteriota; class Cyanophyceae; order Pseudanabaenales; family Pseudanabaenaceae; genus Tumidithrix; species Tumidithrix elongata. The sequence goes on along the minus strand of NZ_JAZBJZ010000003.1, from coordinate 101,736 downwards.
AAACTTAAAGGAATTCATCCTGAATTTAACTATATTTGCGAAAAAGAGGATCAAATCCCCTTTAAGCAAAACGTTTTAAATTTAATTAGTGACACCTCTCCATATACTCTTTTTTTCGTAGATGACAATATTTTTCGTCTAACTTTTGACATCCAAAGTGAAGCATTTCAAATATTTCAAAATGATAAGAGCATTTTGTCTCTATCCCTCCGCTTATCTCCTGAAATCACCTACTGTTACTCAACAAATAGCCCCGCTCCCCTACCCAAGTTTGAGCCTCATTTAATTTGGAATTGGCGAGAACTTTCGCTGGGCAACGACTGGAGCTATCCAATGTCATTGGATGGTCATGTATTTAGAACAGAAGAGATTAAACCACTCATCGAACTCGCAGAATTTTACAACCCAAATTTTTTAGAAGAGCAATTAGCAACTTCTCCAATTAACCTGTCTAAAATGATTTGCTATGCTCATAGCAAGATCGCAAATATCCCTGCAAATAGAGTTCAATCAACTCATTTTAATCGGCATGGAAATTTGATGACTCCAGCAGAGTTTAATCGAGAATTTCTAAATGGGAAAGTTATCTTATTAAAAAATATATTAGACACGCAGCCTACAGCAGTTCATCAGGAGATTTATTTACAACTAGGAACCCTTTTAGCAAACAACTCAGAACCAAAGATTTCTATAATTATTTCTTGTTTAAATCAGGGTTATGCTTTACCCCAAATAATTGAAAGTTTGTGGGCACAAACTTATCAAGAGTTTGAAGTCTTAATTATCGATCGCGGCAGTATTGACGACACTAAATTAGTTGCTGAAGCTTTAATTACTGCCTATCCAAACGGTCGCATTCAGTTGGTAAATCTCGACAATGAAGCTTCATCTGTCCGCGATCGCGCTACAGTCATTGCCAAAGGGGAGCACAAGCTTTTTCTAAATCCCGAGCAAGTAATTAGCTCAACCATGCTGTCAGATTATTTGAGATGGGTTGAAACAATTCCATTAGAAAATCTAGAGCATTGGCTTCAGTCAGTTTTCTATCCATGGCAAAAAACTCAAGGAGAATTAGAGCGATCGCAGTGCCAATTAAAATCTAACTTACAACAAACCCAAGCGGGCTTAGAGCAATCGATGCAGCTCGTACAAAAACTTAGCGGAGAGCTACATCAAACGCAAGTCCTACTAGAAGAAACAAAACATCAACTCGGTCTCACCCAAGGCAATCTCATCCAAGCTAAGTCCGTTATTACAGCTATGGAGAGTAGCAAGTTTTGGAAACTACGCAATAAGTGGTTCGATTTCAGAACTAGTATTGGCGTAGTTGATGAGGCCCAGTCTGTAACCCCAAAAGCCATAGTGAAATTTATAGTGAAATCTTTACTAGGGCAAATAAAAAAAGCTCGGCTGAAAACTAAAATTATTCGCCAAGACAACTGGCATGAAGATAAACCGTTAGTTAGTGTAATTATTCCCTGTTTTAATTACGGCCAATATCTTGAAGAGGCGGTTGATTCCGTCCTTTCCCAAACATTCCAAGATTTTGAAATCATCATTGTAGATGACGGCTCTGACGATCCTTTAACTATTAAAGTTTTAGATGAGTTAAGCAAACCTAAAACTCAAGTAATTAGACAGTCTAATCAAAAATTACCTTCTGCCCGCAACAAGGGTATTGAAGCAGCTCAGGGCAAGTATATCTGCTGTCTTGATGCAGATGATGTCATCAAACCCACTTACCTTGAAAAATGCTTGATCAGGCTGGAGACTGAAAATCTAGATATTTGCTATAGCTGGATTCAAGAGTTTGGGGATAGTTGTGAGATTGGCAAACCAGGGCAATTCGATATCAAGACATTGGTCAAACAAAACTGCGCTGCGGTTTCATCTGTTTTCAAACGGGAGATGTGGGAAAAAGTTGGTGGCTACGACCCAAAGATGGTTGATGGCTATGAGGATTGGAATTTCTGGATCGCGATCGCCAAAATGGGTGCGATCGGAGCCCAAATCAATGAGCCTTTATTTCTGTACCGCAAGCATGGGTCTTCGATGATCGACTCAGCCATCGAGAAGCATGACTTGTTATTCAAGCAAATTCAAGCCAACCATCAGGAACTATACAGCGATCGGCGATTAGTCAAACAAATTAGTCAGCGACGGCAATACTTTTTTGTTGAGAATGGCTATGTCAACTTGACTCATAGTTTTAATCGCCAACCTCGTGCAAATAGCTCTAATGTGTCTGTAGAAGCAGGAAATATATTATTTGCACTACCTTGGATAACAATTGGAGGCGCAGATACAGTAATTCTCCAAGTGATTCAGGCTCTAAAAGACAGAAGTTTTAATTCTACGATTTGTACTACGATGAAAACATCTCAAGATATGGGAGATAGTACAGAAAAATATGAAGAGTTAACCCAAAGCATTTATCACCTTAACAACTTACTGGAGCAAGTCACCTGGAAAGAGTTTGTTTTTTATTTAATTGAGTCTCGGAAAATAAATATTATTTTTATAGCAGGATCCACTTATTTTTACAGTATTTTACCTGATATAAAACAGAGATTTCCTGAAGTTCAAATCATTGACCAACTCTACAATGAATTTGGTCATATTGAGAACAATCGCAAGTATGCAAGTTACATTGACTTAAATATATTAGCCAATGAGACTATCAAAGAAATCCTGCTCAAAAAATTTGGAGAATCCGAAAGTAAAACCCTTGTAATTGTACATGGAGTCGATACAGAAATTGCATTTAATTCAGCTAAGGTAAATGAAAAACTAATATTAAGAAATAATATAATCCCTCAAGGGAAATTTATTGTTTCTTACATGGGAAGATTTTCAGAAGAAAAATGTCCGCAAACATTTTTGCAAATCATTAGAAAGTTAAAAAACTATGATGACATGTACTTTGTAATGATTGGGAATGGTCCTCAATATAAATCGATACAACAAGAAATTTCCACTCTAAATTTAGAAGGGAAAATCTTTGCCCCCGGATTTGTTGACGATAACAAACCATACCTGAAAATCTCCGATGCTTTAGTGATACCTTCCAAGATCGAAGGTATACCTATAACATTAATGGAGGGATTATCCTTAGGGATACCCATCGTTGCCTCTAGAGTAGGCGGCATACCTTCTGTAATTGCTGATGGATATAACGGGTTTACCTGTAATCCCACAAATGTAGATGAATTTGTCGAAAGAATCAAACAAATATACACAGATAAAAAATTACAGTCCCAGCTAAAAGAGAATGCTAGGAGCTATGCTATAAAAAAGCTGGATCTTAATCGGATGAAAAATGAGTATAGCCATGCTTTTACCAATCTCTTAAGTCAAAGTAAATCAACTTAATGTTCACTGTAAGTTAAGTATTGTTAATGGAACTCAAACACAGACAGGTTTTAGTCACTGGTTCAGATGGGTTTATTGGTAGTCATCTTGTAGAAAGACTTTTACAAGAGGAATGCAAAATTAGGGCTTTTGTTTACTATAACTCTTTTAATTCGTGGGGTTGGCTTGATTCTCTGACCGAGAAACAATTACAGAGTATCGAAATATTTGCTGGAGATATCCGAGATCCAAATGGTGTAGAAACTGCAATGAAAGGATGTGAAGTTGTTTTTCATCTTGCAGCGTTAATTGCTATTCCTTTCTCATATCATTCCCCTGATTCTTACGTAGATACAAATATAAAAGGAACTTTAAACATTCTACAATCTGCAAAAAAATTGCAAATTGACAAGATACTAATCACCTCTACGTCTGAAGTATACGGTACCGCTAAGTACGTACCTATCGATGAAAACCATCCTTTTCAAGGTCAATCTCCTTATAGTGCCACAAAAATTGGAGCAGATAGACTCGCAGAGTCGTTTTATCGGTCATTTAATTTACCTGTTACGATCGTACGCCCTTTCAATACCTATGGGCCAAGACAATCAGCACGTGCAGTGATTCCTACCATAATCACTCAACTGCTAACAGGTTCAACTGAAATTAACCTCGGAAGCCTATCTCCAACTCGTGATTTCAACTATGTTAAAGACACAACTAATGCCTTTATAGAGCTAGCTAAATCTGACAAAACAGTTGGAGAAGAAATTAATATTGCTACTGGCATCGAAATATCAATTGGTGAGCTAGCGAATGAATTGATTGCTCAGTTAAACCCTCAAGCACAAATCATTTGTGAAGATTCCCGTTTGCGGCCTGACAAGTCAGAAGTAAATAGATTGCTTGGGTGCAACAAAAAGATTTTATCTTTAACAAATTGGAAGCCCCAGTATAATTTATCTCAAGGGATAGCTGAAACAATTGAGTGGTTCAGAATTCCCAGCAATTTGGCAAAGTACAAAGCGGGAATTTACAATCTTTAGTCGAGATAAAATATGAGAGCCATAATATTAGCAGGTGGCAAAGGTACCCGTTTAAGACCTTATACAGTTACGTTGCCTAAGCCCCTTGTTCCTGTTGGCGGAGAGATGCCAATTCTTGAAATTATCATTCTTCAACTCACGAGATCGGGAGTTGACCACATTACTTTAGCCGTTAACCATCTAGCTAACTTAATCATGGCTTTTTTTGGAAATGGTTCTAGATGGAATGTAAAAATTGACTATTCTCTCGAAGAAAAGTCACTTAGTACAATCGGTCCACTAACATTAATTTCTGACCTACCAGAAAATTTCTTAGTCATGAATGGCGATATTCTCTGCGATCTAGACTACCGTGATTTCTATAATTACCATGTCGCCGCTGATAACGATGTTACCGTATCAACTTACAAGCGAGAATCGAAAATTGATTTCGGTGTATTGACCTGCGATGAGCAAAAGAGGATAGTTAGTTTCTCTGAAAAGCCAACCTATCACTTTGATGTAAGTATGGGAGTTTACTGCATCAACCGTAGAGTTATTGAAGGACTAATCAAGGGAGAACAGTATGGCTTTGACAATCTCATGATCGATGGCATTGCCAGTAAGATGAAAATTGTCGCTAAGCCTTTTGGTGGGTACTGGCTAGATATTGGGCGACCAGAAGATTATGAAAATGCCAATGAAAACTTTGAAGATCTAAAGCAAAAATTGGGAATTACATGAACAAAGTATTAGTTACAGGAGCATTAGGTTTTACAGGACAGCACCTGGTTCAATACTTAAACAAAGATCGTGATATTCAGCTCTATTGTATTCATCGGAACTTAATCACAGAAAATCCCAACGGCTTTAGTTGTAACTTAGCAGATGAATATTCTATTTATAAATTAATCGAAGAAATCAAACCAAACCAAATTTATCACTTGGCTGGAAGCTTTTCTAATGAATATCATACTGATTATTTAAATAATGTTACATCTACAAGAAATATACTTGAATCTATTCTAAAAGCAAATATAAGCTGCCGAGTATTATTGATTGGAAGTGCCGCTGAATATGGACTTGTTAAAGACGATGAAAATCATGTTAAAGAAACACATTCTTTAAATCCAGTAAGTATTTATGGGCTTACCAAGGCTTATCAAAGTCACATGATGAATTTTTATTATCATGTTCATGGAATGGATATTGTTATGGCGCGCACTTTTAATTTAATGGGAAAAGGGATTTCCAAAAAACTTTTTATCGGTCGTGTATATCAGCAAATTGAAGAGTATAAGCAAGGATTGATTAAGAAAATCATATTGGGAGATTTAAGTAGCTATAGAGATTACATCAGTATTGAGCAAGCCATAAAGTCATATCAAATTATTATGAATCATGGCATTAGTGGTGAAGTCTACAATGTAGGCAGTGGTTTTCCCATAAGGCTAGATATACTTTTGGAACAAATTCTTCAAGAATTTAATTTAAATCTTGATGTGGTTGAAATTAAAGGCATTAGCCAACCCAACAAATTAAACATAAGGAATATTTATGCAGATATAACTAAGCTGCAGTCCCTAGCATGGTAAGTAACCCTAAATATCAATTCAAGCATGAGATGCAATAATTTATTAGCTGGATTTCAGCTACTTTAGGGAGCTTATTGTCGATAAGAGTAATTTAAGACATGAAAATAGGAATAACTGGGGCATCTGGCTTTTTAGGTTCTTACACTTTGCAATATTTGTCGAAGCTATCAAAGTATGAGTTGCGAGCCTTAGCTAGAACAGCTTTACCACAGGAGCTAGACTCTCTCTCAAATGTACAATGGCTCTATGGCGATCTGTCATCTCCTATGACCTGTCAAGATTTCATCGACGGATTGGACTGTATTATTCATCTAGCTCATACCCATACGCCTTTGTCTTCCAATCGCGATCTAGTTAGTGATGCCTCACTAAATATAATTCCCACATTAAATCTGTTGCAGACAATTCGCGAATCTGGGAAGGTTCCTCGCTTCATCTATGCCAGCAGTGGCGGCGCGATATATCAATACAACCCTCATCAACGTCCCTATCAAGAATCCGACCTTTGTATTCCTAATTCTTCCTATGGCGTCCAAAAACTTTGTGCTGAAGCCTATCTAAGGTTAGCTGCAGATAAACAATGGCTCACTGCTGTTTCGCTTCGTATTAGCAATCCCTATGGAGTACTGTTGCCTCCCGAACGCTTACAAGGATTGATTGGTGTATGTCTGCATCAATTACGCAATCAAAAACCAATCAGAATCTACGGTAATCCCGACAACGTGCGGGACTATATTCATCTCGAAGACATGTGTAGAGCTATAGAAGTAGCAATCCAAGCTGAGACATCCTTTGAAGTGGTTAATATAGGCAGTGGTGTAGGCTACTCAGTCAATCAAGTTCTAGATTTGCTCGAACAATTAATTGGCAAGCCTTTAGTCAAAGAGTATTGGCAACCGCCAGGAAACCCTCAAGAACTTGTTTCGTGGACCGTCTTAGATATTACTAAAGCAAAAGAGGTACTAGACTGGCAGCCCCACATAACTCTTGAGCAAGGGTTAGCAAAGTTATGTCGAGAGGAACTTAATTTAAAATGAGCGTAACTGTATTAATGCCTGTATATAATGCAGGGCCGTATTTACATCAGGCGATCGCATCAATTCTTCAGCAGTCCTATCAGGACTTTGAGCTTTTGATCGTCAACGATGCTTCCACCGATCGCTCTGGGGATATTATTCAGGAATATGCGAAAGCCGATCTTCGCATTACTTTCATTTCCCACGATCGCAATATGGGATTAGCTGCCACTTTAAATGAAGGGTTATCCTTAGCTCGTTATGACCTAGTAGCGCGTATGGATCAAGATGACGAAGCCTTACCCTCTCGGCTTGCGGTTCAGCTCGATTATATGCAGTCTCACCCTGAGGTATTCGTAGCAGGTAGCTTTGTTTATCATATGGCGGCTAGTCAATCAAGCGATCGCTTAGTACAGTTGCCCATTACCTACGAGCAAATTCGAGCCACTCTTCCTAGAGAAAATTGCATTTATCATCCATCTGTAATTATGCGCCGTCAAAAAATTTTGGATCTTGGCGGATATCGCGCTCAGTTCAAAAATGCTGAAGATTATGACCTTTGGCTAAGAGTCAGTAAAAATTATCCACTGGTCAATATCCCCCAGCCTTTATTGCGCTATCGTTTCTCAGTAGGAGGAATGACATTAAGTCGTAAGTGGGAGCAGCTTTTTTACGTTTGCCTAGCTCAAGTCGCTCACCAGCATGAATCAGCAACTTTAGAAGAGATACAAGAACAAGCTAGAGAAAAGCACCACCAAATCAACAAATTAGATTTTTTACGCACTGTTGCTAAAGGTACGGTAGACGAACTAGTGTCTTTACAATTGTGGCAAGAGGCTAGACAGATAGCAACTAACTTTGCCCCTGATATTGGTTCAATATTTGCTTATAAGCTAAAACTTTATATTGCAGTAACTTATTTGAGACGCTACCTATCTCAAGATTTATCTGCAAAAAAATAGTTATGAAAGTTTTGACGAACAAAAGTCTCTCTTCTCTATATCCTTATTTAGGGCTGATACTATTAATCTCACCCAGCGTAGTCTGGATTTCTTTAGATCGCCACGTCTGGCCGTATGACCAAGCTTGGTACGGTCAAGTTTCAGTAGAACTATTCTATAAGCTGATTAACTCGCCACTAGGTTGGTTGTGGGCAACGATCAATGCTTTAGGGTCTAAAGCTCCCGGAGTAGCCTGGTTTGGTCAGCTTTTCGTGCCTTTGGGATCTGCAATTGGTTCAATTGATGCTGGATTGTTACTCTCCATCCTAGTCACACAATTGATGACATTAGTTCTAATGTTCGAGACTTTTATAGAACTTTCGGGCGGCAGAAAACTGATTGCGATGACAGGCTGTCTGGCGATCGCCTCCGCACCTCTTTTCGTGGCAATGTCTCATCAATACTTTGTCGAGCCCATGCAAACTCTTGCTGTGGCTTGGTTTGTTTTAATTATGAGTTTTGCCCCTAAATGGTCAAAGAAACTGATCTTGAACCAATTAATTGCAGCTACATCTTTTGCCATGTTAGCCAAGGTTAGTTCTCCTATGTACTGTTTAGGACCAGGCCTAGTTGGGCTAGCTTATTTATTTAGAAAGAAAGAGCGATCGCCCATTCAGAATTATGAGAAATGGGAACGTCAGGCGATCGCTGGTTCTTTTATACTTGCCATACTACTAACCACTGCCGCTTTAGCTTGGTACGTCAAAAACTGGAACAGTATAAGCAGTTATGTTATCTCAGTTAGCTCTGATGAATCTTTTCAAAGCCTCTATGGCAAGAAGGATTCTTTAATAAATAAAATTCTTTATTGGTTAGATGCAACTCGCAGTAGTTTCTTCTATCAAGGGACAAGTATTTTAGTCATTATGACATTCATACTTGCGATATCTATTGCCATATTTAGATATATCAAGAAAGGCAGTAAGCCACAAAATCATTTCAATTTATGCGCGCTTGTTTCCTTTTTACAAATCTTCTTTGTTCTAAGAACTTTTTGGTCAAATATAGTTGAAGAACACAGATATTTACTCCCTCTAATTATTTATTTTGCAGTCATTATTTCTTGGAGTTTAGTTCAAATCAATCGCAAGTTTGTGACTAGTTTACTCATTGCAGCTCTCATCCTTCAACTACTTTTCGTGCACAGTCAAGCGCTAAATATCAGTTATCCTAACGCCACTATTTCATACTGGTTACATCCTTTAGATCAAAATCCTGACAATGCTAACGATTTAAATGAAATAGCAAAAAGAACTTGCTCGGAAACTAGTAAAAATCGCTACAACATTGTAGCCATAGAGCTACCTTGGTTAAATTCTAATTCGATGTCTTACTTTGCAGCAAAACAGTTAGAACCACTACAGATACGTTGTTACTATACTTCTCTGGGCTATACCGAAAATAATCTTGACAAAGCTTGGGAAAGACTTCTCTCTCTTAACACAAATTACTTCATAGCCCCAAATCGTACCTTCTACCCTGATGCTTCCGATCCATTTAATCGTGTTGCATTACTAGCACTTGAAAAAGTCCAAAATAGCAGAGTTTTTCGTCTTGAATCATCGGTAAATAATTCAAAAATTAATTTATTCAAGAAGATTGGTAGTTCATCCCAGTAATGTTAGGCTAATGTAAAGTGCTTCTTTTAATAGAGATGCCCCAACTTTATGGTGTTTAAAGACAGTCACTTATGTCCAGACAGATTCATTAGAGGTAAGGTTCAGACTAGTTGCAATGATTTTCCATAAAATTGTTTGCAGCATTTAATAGGGTTGGTTGAAATCTGAGGAGATTCTATGACATTACAGCAACGAATAGAACGAGAGCGCTTACACGGCAAGGTAATCATTGATACAGAGGAGGATAATTGGGGGTGGAATAAGCCTGCTGGTAAAATTAGATGGCAAAGAAGACTCAATTACCTTTCTCAAGCTCTTGAGGATAAACATGGAACTGTACTTGAGATCGGAGCAGGTTCTGGCACTTTTACTGTTGCCTTGGCTGAAATCTTTTCAAGCCTGACAGCCATAGATATATGTGCCGACTTGCTAGAGATTGCACGTTCTAAGCAACCCTCTGTAAACTTGTTATGCATGGATGCTCATAATTTAACGTTTCCCAACGATCAATTTGAAGCCATTATCGGATGTTCAGTTTTACATCACTTGGACTGGGATTTAGCGTTACAGGGATTTTTTGAGAAACTAAAACCTGGTGGTGTGATCCGCTTCTCTGAACCAAACTTACTAAATCCTCAAATTTTTGTCCAAAAGAATGTTCCTTTTGTAAAGAGGTATGTAGGCGATAGCCCTGATGAGTATGCTTTTACAGTTTGGCAGATTGAGCGATCGCTAAAAAAGGCAGGGTTCTCGCAAATCAAGGTAGTCCCTTATGAATTTTTACATCCCTCCACACCACCTAAATTTATAGATACCCTGATTAAAGTGGAGAAATTGCTTTCTAAAACATGGTTAAAACATTTTGGTGGCTCTTTGATGATTGAAGCAATGAAGCCTGCCGATAGATAAGAACCATTGCTTTAAAAGGCACAAATTTTCATAGTTGATAATCACCCAACCAGAAAACAGTTGGGATTCCTTTCTATGTAGAGTTATCACAAAATTTAAGTCTCCTAACAATTTATGAGTTCCAATAGTCCTACTGTCTCAGTGATCGTCCCTTGTTATAACCAAGGTCAATATCTAGATGATGCGGTAGATTCTGTATTAGCTCAAACTTATCAAGATTTTGAAATCATCGTGATCAATGGTGGGTCTACAGATCGAAAAACCATTGATATTCTTCAAAATTATCAAAAGCCCAAAACAAAAGTCATTCATACAGAGGATAAAGGTTTAGCCACTGCTCGTAATGACGGCATACAAGTTTCATGCGGCAAGTATATACTCCCCTTAGATGGAGATGACAAAATTGGAAGTGGGTATCTTTTAGAAGCTGTAAAAATATTAGAAAGTAATGCTAACGTCGGCATCGTTTATTGCCAAGCAGATTTTTTTGGCAATAAATTTGGAAAATGGGCACTGCCCGAATATAAATTTCCCGACATCTTACTAAGTAACGTAATATTTTGTTCGGGGGTATTCCGAAAATCTGATTGGCAACTTGTTGGGGGGTATAACCCTAACATGATTTATGGCTGGGAAGACTATGATTTATGGCTGTCTATTATTGAGCTAGGAAGGGAAGTATATCGTATACCTGAAGTATTCTTTTTCTATCGAAGACGCTCTGGCTCTATGGTTGAGCGCATGGGGAGAGAAAATTACATTTATTCATACACGCAACTATTTAGAAACCATCCTCAGCTTTACACTGACAATATCAGCGCTGTTTTTGCGGAAATCGTTGACTTGAAAGCAACCTTAGACAGTAATATACTTTGGAAACTGCAAAAAGGTTGGCTTAAGCTAAAACGAGTTTTTAGTTGAGGCGAACATTTAGCTACATATATTGAGCCCAGTACAACTACGTTTAATTTGGTCTATTTCTTAATTGTTAACTATTATTCTCAAGATCTGATTCAACAATTGATTGAGTCAATTGAGGCTAACAAAAAACTGGAGCAACCTCAGTGCTTTGAAGTTTATATTGTCAATAATTCTCCAGACGATACCGAGATTCATGCATTGAAACACTTGTTCCCCAAAATTAATATTTTCACGGCGACTCAAAACTTGGGATTTGGCGGTGGATGTAATTTGGGGCTGCAGCAAATTTACGAGATTGACAAAAACGCCTTGGTTTGGCTGATCAATCCAGATGCGACCTTAGATCCAGATGCGATCGCGTATGTAAGCCAATGTTTTGAACAGGACAAAGCGATCGCTATTCTTGGCACAGGCATTCGCGATCGGTCGAAAAAAATTTGGTTTCATAAAGGCGATTTTAATCCCTGGATTGGTGCAATTAACGAAAATTTAGCCCAACTTGTCTATGAGGAAAAACGTGAACTAGGTACAGTAAGGACAATTTCAAGCCGATGGGTTTCTGGTTGCAGTTTGATCCTAAATTTAGGGAAGTTCGATTGCTGCCCAGAGTTTAATTCCCATTATTTTCTTTACTATGAAGACGCCGATCTATGCGAACGCTATTACCAACAGGGATATCATGTAGCCGTCACTGAAGCCGTATTGGTTACCCATGGAGTATCCCAAATTACCGATCGCAATAGAGTGGTTAAATATCGTCACAATACCTTCAGCAAGTTATATTTTTTGAGTCAACATGCCAAACCAACTGCACTTTGGCTCAATCTGATTTACATGCTCGTCAAAATTTTATTTAGGCTTCTTTCCGATCGCGCTGCTGCATTAGGTCGTTGGCAAGGTTATTTGGATTTCCTACATCAGTGGATCAAACGTTAAATGACCTCTCACTCTTTAATTATTAATGGAAGATTTTTAGCGCAACCGATCACAGGGGTACAACGATATAGCATTGAGCTAGTGAAAGCGCTCGATCGGTTACTGGGATTAGATTCAAGCAATTTGCATTCGGTTGGATTCAAGAGTTCTGAGGACAAGCTCCCCAAAATCTCAATTTTTGCACCTTCTAATATTTATACAGAACTACATCTCAAACACATTCCCATTCATAAAGTTGGCTATCTAAAAGGACATCTGTGGGAGCAAATAGAACTTCCGTTTTACAGTCGGAATGCTGCATTACTGCTTAATTTAGGAAATACAGCTCCATTTTTCAAACAGAAGCAAATCGTTGTAATTCATGATGCATCAGTATTTGCCATTCCTCAAGCTTACATTCCGCTTTTTAGTGCATGGTATCAACTGCTCTATAAACAGTTAGGCAAAGTTGCGAAACAAATTATTACGATTTCACATTTCTCCAAGGCAGAATTGATTAAATACTGCCAAATAGATGCAACGAAAATTCAAGTTGCTTACCTAGGCAAAGAACATATTTCAGCCCAAGTCGCAGATTTAGATTTTCTCAAACAGCAAGGTATCGGCAATCAACCATTCTGTTTAGCTGTAAGCAGTCCTAGCAAACACAAAAACTTTCGTGCCGTTTTAGAAGCGATCGCTTTGCTAGACCATCCCAACCAAATCCATGAAGCTCCAAAATTTGAAGTCATTGTGGTGGGGCAGGCAAACCCAAAAATTTTTAATGCTTCGGCACAGCAACAAGCCTCTGCCCCGACAAACGAGGCAACTAGCCGTGTCAGATATCTTGGTGCTGTAAGCGATCGCGTCTTAAAAGCCCTTTACCAAACTGCCAGTTGTTTGATTTATCCCTCTCTTTATGAAGGATTTGGGCTGCCACCCTTAGAAGCAATGACCTGTGGATGCCCCGTAATTACATCCAATGCGGCTTCTTTACCTGAAGTCTGTGGAGATGCGGTTCTGTATTGCGACCCCCACAATTCCTATGACATTGCCAATAAAATCAAACGATTAATGCAAGACAACACCTTACAGGAAAATCTCCGCCAACGAGGTTTGAAGCAAGCCCAAGCTTATAATTGGGAAACCTGCGCTCAAACCCTTTTGACAGAGATCGCTAAGCATTCATAGAATCTGCATGCAATAAGCAAAGGCTATCCAGCCATTCCAAAAATTTAAAAAGCCCAAAGAGCAATAGATAGAAAAGTGATTGACGATATACCAGAAACAAAATTTAATTCGGGACTGCTCATTAAAAATGTGCGGGTGCGCGAACACGTTAACCCACTGGGGAAGAAGTATCAAACACCCACCCCACCGCCCAACTGGGAAGAAGTTTACGATGATTGGTCAAAGCCACTTAGTTTAGACATTGGCTGCGGTCGCGGTCGATATCTGTTGCAGATGGCAGAGAGATCGCCTGATTGGAATTTTTTAGGTTTAGAAATTAGAGAGCCGTTGGTTAAGGAAGCGATCGCTGCCAAGCAAGAACTCCACTTAACTAACCTTCACTATCTGTTCTGCAATGTGAATGTATCGCTTTCCAACTTACTACCTCAAGGAAAAATCCATCAAGTAACAATTCAATTTCCCGACCCATGGTTTAAACGACGCCAACATAAGCGACGAGCAGTACAGCCAGATCTGGTTGAGACCTTGGCTAAGTTGCTAATTCCAAATGGGCAGGTACTTTTGCAGTCAGACATCTATGCAGTAGCAAGGGAGATGTTAAAGGTGTTTGAGGCAAATGGAAATTTCGTTAATCTTGCGGGCGAAGGTCAATTTGCGGAGGAGGGTATCTATCCTAGCCATCTGATTACCGAGAGAGAAGAATGGGTAATTAAGCAGGAAGGGAATATCTACAGGGCACATTTGCAAAGAAAGGGCGAAGCATTCGTGAGGGAAAATTTGGATTAAAACATAAGGTCTTGCCACGAATGCTTCGCCCCTTGTCTTTTTTAGGAATCCTAAAAAAGATCAAAAGTTAATTGACCTTCATTGCACGAGCGATATCGCGGGTATCCTCGCGCTTTTTAATGGTTTCTCGCTTATCATGCAGCTTTTTATTACGAACTACTGCCAAATCGACCTTAATCCATCCATTTTTTAAATAGAGCTTAAGTGGAACCAAGGTCAACCCTCTTTGCTCTATCTTGCCAATCAGCTTACGAATCTCTCGCTTATGCAGCAGCAACCGACGCGTTCGCGTTGGCTCGTGATTAAATACAGTACTTGTGGTGTGATGGGGAGCCACATACATATTTACAAGCATGACCTGCCCCTTACGAATCAAAGCATAGGCATCACGTAGATTCGCTTGACCTGTTTTGATAGACATTACTTCCGTACCCAACAGTTCAATACCCGTTTCACAGGTTTCGAGAATTTCGTAATTAAACCTTGCCTGACGATTATCTGCAAATACACGGTTATAACTATTCATTTAGCCTGGAATCGCTTCTAAAAATTTCCAACTCTGCGCGCGGGCAAAAGCTTGAGAAACCGACTCAGCCATTCTGTGGCAGTGATTATCTACCTGTAAAGGTAGCTCTTCATTTTTTGTGACGCAAGTTAACTTCACCTGTTCGCCCTTAATCTCAGACTGATGAATCAACACCTCAACAGTGACTAACTTGGAGTAGGCTACCTGTCCAGAATTCTCTTGAGCCATCACATAGTCTCCAGTGCTGTAAGTGATCGAAAGATTACACTCTTCAAGAGCAGCAAGAACCGCTGCTTGTAGGGTGGCTGGCAAAATTTCAATCAAAAAATGTTGGGTGTATCTAGCCATAGCTATGTCAGATTTCAATATTATTCAGCAAATTTGTTAGGCTCCCTGTCCATTAGCCCGAACGATTTGCTTGCTTCAAGCCTATCTGTTGCGATCAGGTGACAGACTCAATGCCTAACTAACTTAGGTTAGCACTTCCCAGAGTAGTTACTACGAAAGTTGAACGATCTTGTGAGTTATTACAGAGCAATAGATACGAACGCTCACAATAGATGAGTAAGCACTCAGTTAGGTATAAACAGATTCATGACTTAGAGAATCCGTTTAATGATTTCTTAATAGTAATTTTTGTCCTTTCTAAGCTTGAGATTTGCAGGATTTAATTTCTAAATCTATGACGGCGAGCACCATCTCTTACTGGGATAGGAATCAGCTGAGGCTCTGGCTGTCTTTGACCTACCAAGGCTTCGAGGATGCGATCGAAGATTTCACCGAGCTTTTTTAACGCTTTTTTAATTAATTTCACTACAACTAGCTCCCTTACAATGGCTAAGCCGTTACTTTACCAATCATAACAAATCTTCGTCTTAAATGATCTAAAGCTGAGCAGGCACTCACGTTTCTGAGCCAATTTCTTCCTCTAGAGGGAGAAAATCGATGCTCGATCGCGACAACGGAGCGATCGGGAGCAGCAATACCGATATAGACCAAACCTACAGGTTTTTCATCTGACCCACCATTGGGACCGGCAATTCCCGTGATACTAATACCCCAGTCCGACTGGATTTGGCTTTGGACGCCCAAAGCCATTTGCTCGGCAACGATCGCACTCACAGCTCCATATTTGGCTAAATCGGCACGAGAGACATTCAACAAATTCGCTTTAACGTCATTGCTGTAGCTGATTACACCGCCGAGAAAGTAAGCCGAACTGCCTGAGACATCGGTGAGCATTTGCCCTAAGCCACCACCCGTACAAGATTCTGCCACTGCCAAGGTCTGGTTGTGTTTCTGTAAGTACTTTCCGACAACACTAGCAAGGGTATCCTCATCGACACCATAGCAATCCGCACCCGTGAGCTGACGGATCTCGGCTTCTACAGGAGCAATTAACGCTTCTGCCTCCGCTTGCGTAGTCGCCCGTGCCGTGATTCTCAGTCTTGCTTGCCCATAATTGGCATAGGGAGCGACCGTGGGATTTTTGCTTTCAAACAAGTGGTGTACGCGCTCAGCCAAGGCAGATTCAGGAATGCCCCAATAAAGCAAAACTTTAGAATGAAAGGTTTCTTTGACCCAGCCCTGTGATTGCAAAAAGGGAATGGCGGTTTGTTGCCACATTGGATATAGCTCAGAGGGCACACCCGGAAATGTCAGAATCGTTAAATCTCGATGGGGTTGCCAAATCATGCCTGGGGCAGAACCAATGGGATTGGGTAAAACTTCCGCTCCTTGAGGCAGTAGGGCTTGTTTGCGATTATTGGCTGTAATTTGCCTTCCCACTTGGGCGTACATCTCACAAATCCTTTCCCAGATTTCCGATCGCTCCACCAAAGGAGCATCAAAAAAATCAGCGATCGTTTCAGTAGTCAGATCGTCGGGAGTTGGGCCCAACCCACCTGTAGTAATAATTAGATTTGCACGACCCGTAGCGATCGCAAGTGCTTTTTGGATGCGTTCGGGGTTATCGCCAACAACAGTTTGATAAAAGTGAGGAATCCCTAAGCTAGCTAGCTGCTGCGCTAGATATTGAGCATTACTGTTGAGGATCTCACCTAGCAGCAACTCAGTACCAATACATATAACTTCTGCATTCAATCTTTGCACTGTTTGAGTTCCAGTTCCCCTCTCGGTTTGGGGCTAGGGGGCAAGATTATAGATCTACATTAAGATTAAGTCTAGTGATTTCTTCGATCGATCGCTAAGACGACGACTCGCTACCAGGATTATCCGTTACTTGGTTGCGCTTAACTGGACCAGGGATACGGGGGCGATCTCGTTTCACCTCTTCACCATTTCGATCTTCACGATTTCGACTTGAGCTTTCTCGATTTGAGCTACGTTCTCGATCGCTGGGTTTATCAAAAGATTTATCGCTGGGGTTAGGATCGTAGACATCAAAGCGCAGTTCTTGTCCGGTTGTCTGCGCTGCTGCCAAAACTAGGGCGCGGATGGCTTGAATCGTGCGTCCCCCTCGCCCAAATGCTCTTCCCTTATCTTCTGGAGCAAAAGCAAGACGAACCCAGATGCGATCGCCTTTAGCATTTGTCTCGCAATCAATCCGCAATGCGTCTGGGTTATCTAACAGAGGCTGAACCAGAAACTTAGTTAGGGCAATGTAATCAGGCACAATTCTTAAGCATTTACCAATTCAAAAACTTTGGCTTTATCTAGAATGCGACGAACAGTATCCGTAGGTTGTGCACCTTGTTTGAGGCGTTCGACAATCGCGGGAACTTCGAGTCTGGTTTCGTGGGTGCGAGGGTTGTATAGACCCAATTCTTCCAGAGGACGACCATCACGGCGGGAGGTGCTGTGAACAGCAACAATACGGTAACTAGGTTCGCGCTTTTTACCAAAACGCTTTAGTCTCAACTTAACCATGTCTTTGTGGGTGAATGATTCTGAATATTTTATGTAAACTTTTGGCAATAATCCCATGATTTGCCCAAGCTACATTTTTAGCTTATCTAGTCTAACAGATTAGCGCTTTCACAGTTACTCTTTTTCTGGATTCTAGTTTTTAATCCCTGCTGCAGCAACACCACGAATGAGTTGACGCTGACCGATCAAAAATAAAACTACGATCGGAATTGTGGCGATCGCTACAGCCGCCATCAACAGCGACCAGTCCGCTGTAAATAATTCTTGAAAGCTCGATAGAGAGAGCTGCACCGTAATTAATTCGGGACGGGTTGTAAAGATGAGCGGTTTAAATAGGTCGTTCCATTCACCAATAAACGTGAATAAAAATAGCGTGGCCAGCGCAGGACGGGTTAGGGGTAACACCACGCGCCACAAGACCTGCAAGCGATTTGCCCCATCGATCGCAGCAGCTTCCTCTAGCTCGATCGGAATGATTTGAATGTACTGGCGCAACAGAAAAATGCCAAAGCCATTGGCTGCGGTAGGGAGAATTAAGGCACCGTAAGTATTGATCAAATGCCCCCACTTTAAAACCAAAAAGATGGGAATGACCAATAGTTGAAACGGAATAATTAGGGTAGCAATTACAAACAACAAAATGCCATTACGCCCGCGAAAGTTGAGCCTTGCGAGCGCATAGCCCGCTAAGGCGGAGGTGAAAATTTGCAGCGCTGTCACCGAGATCGCCACAAACGTCGAATTTGCAAATGCTAAGAGAAACTGCCCCTGCTGCCATGCCCGTCTGTAGTTGTCGAGCGTCCAACTTTTAGGCAGTAGTCCCTCCGAAGGTTTAAAGTCAGGCGGTGCAAACGAGGTGATTAATACAAATAGAAGTGGCGCAAGTAAAGCGATCGCAGCGATCGACAACAAAATCGTTAACAGCAGAGATACAAGCTTTTGTTGGGGCATTTATCTTTCGATGAGCTTTGAATTCAGCTTAATTTAAGTTCAGCTTAATGCACCACTCAAAAAAAAAGAAGCCCAAGGGCTAGTTTGGGCTGCGTAAATCCGGTTTTTGGATGTTCTAACGCTAATCATTTACTCATGGACGCTCCCAAACCAAAACCAGAATTAATCGGCAATTTGTCCGTAATTTTGCCTGAAAATAACGTTTGCTTCTAAGGGGATGAGCATTTAGCAATTAGCTGTTAGCTTGCTTTCTGCCAAGCAACAACCAATAACTGACAACTGATAACTAACAACCGATAACCAACTCACTTAACAGAAGCGCGTTAAAATAATTGCTATGGCGCGATCGCAATTTAAACAACTCCAAACCTACATGCGTCCCTTCTATGGGGATTTGGCATTAGGCACAATAGCTTTATTCCTTGTCAATGCCCTTGGCACCTATATTCCTTGGCTGATCAAAGATGCCGTAGATAAGCTGTCTAAAGTCTTTACCATGGATCAGGTAATGCACTTTGTCTGGTTAATCTTGGGACTGGCATCCATAATGTGGGTAATCCGTATGGCTTCACGGATGTGGCTTTTTGGGGTGGGCAGACAGGTAGAGTATCTTCTCAAGCAACAGGTATTCGAGCATTTACTCAAACTCCCATCCAGTTACTTTTCCAAACATCCTACGGGCGAAATTATTAGCATTGTCACCAGCGATATCGAGAATATTCGCCGCATGTTGGGCTTTGCCACGCTGAGTCTAATTAATACAGTATTTGCCTACGCCATGACCCTGCCCGCCATGCTGGCGATCGATGTCAAGCTGAGCATTTTATCGCTCTCCGTTTATCCACTCATGTTTGCGATCGTTAAATTCTTTAGCGGTCAATTGCGCGATCAGCAGTTCAAGGTACAAGAAGAGTTGTCAGAGATCAGCTCGTTACTGCAAGAAGACCTCAATGGCATGGCACTGATCAAAACCTACGCCCAAGAGGAAAACGAGCGAGTAGCTTTTAACCTGCTCAATCAACGACTCCTAGACGCAAACCTCATCCTTGCAAAAACGCGAAACTTCCTATTTCCTCTGCTTGGAGGCATTGCCAGTATTAGCTTCTTGACGTTGCTCTGGTTTGGTGGCGAAATGTTGGCCGATCCCACCAGCAAATTTAAGGTTGGCGATCTGTTGTCTCTGATTATTTATGTAGAAAGATTGATCTTTCCCACAGCTTTACTTGGGTTTACGTTTACCGTCTATCAAAGGGGACAGGTAAGCATCGATCGCGTCCAAGGCATTTTAGATATCCCGCCTGCCATTGTGGATCCGCTGGATGCCATTGAGATAGATATAGAACAGGTTAAGGGACGAATTGAGGCAAGAAATCTCTCCTTTACCTATGCAGGGGCTACAGAACCTACGTTAGATAGGGTGAACTTTGCGATCGCATCTGGTGAAACCGTCGCGATCATTGGTGCAGTGGGTTCAGGCAAGTCCACCCTTGCTAATGCCCTATTGCGTCTGATCGATATTGCCCCAAATCAGTTATTTATTGATGGGGTTGATATTACAGCGCTCAAGGTACATGACCTCAGAAGCATCATTACCTATGTGCCCCAAGACAGCTTTTTGTTTAGCACCACGATGCGAAACAATATTCGCTATGGGCAACCCCAAGCAGCCGACTCAGAAGTAGAGTATTTTGCCGAGCAAGCCCGCATTCAAAGCGAGATTCTCAACTTTCCTCGCCAATATGACACCCTAGTTGGCGAGAGGGGAATCACCCTCTCAGGCGGACAACGTCAACGGACTGCCCTTGCCAGAGCTTTACTGGTAGATTCGCCCGTTTTACTGCTCGATGATGCCCTATCGAGCGTCGATAATCAGACAGCTACAGGCATCTTGGCTAATTTGCCCAAACATAAAACCGTCATTTTTATCTCACACCAACTCTCTGCGGCAGCCAACGCCGATCGCATCATCTTGATGGATCGGGGTAAGGTCGTCCAGATTGGGACGCATCAAGAGCTACTGAAAGAATCCAGTTTGTACGGTAAACTGTGGAATCAACACAAGTTAGAAGAAGTCTTGCGTTAGTTTTTTCACCCACATTCTGTGATTGCCCCAAACGATATTCTGATCTTGCAAGTCCCTACCACAGGGGTTTCAGTTACAGATGCAGTGCTTTTATGTATCCTTTTGACCCTGTCTGGTCTTTTCTCCGCTTCAGAAACTGCGATCACTGCCCTTGACAATCTCAAGCTGCGATCGCTCATTCAAAACACAGGCGATCGCGGCGGCATTTTTCGTCTTGTGCTAGAAAAACGCACGCGCTTTATTACGACCCTCCTAATCCTCAATACAATCGTGATCATTGGGGTCACCGTATTAACTACCAATATCTCACTCGGTATATTTGGTGAAGCTGGCTTGAGCATTGCCACCGTTGCTTCAACCATTTTAGTCTTAACCTTTGGTGAAATCACCCCAAAGTCGATCGCAGTGAACCATGTGCTTCCGCTTTTTCAGGTAGTAGTGAAGCCAATTTACTGGATGTCTATTCTCATGTTGCCTGTATTGTTTCTATTTGAAAGCATCGCCCAGTGGACTATGCGACTATTTCGAGTTGGCAATACTCCAAGGGGCGAGTCCATGCAAGACCTTCAGCTATTGATCGATGTCCTCAGCCACAGGGGACAGTTAGATCTAGTCAAAGGGCAAATTCTCAATAAAGCCCTATCACTGGATAATCTCAAAGTCAGAAAGGTAGTGAAATCACGGGTGGATATGCAAACCATCGACTATGATGCCTCTCTCGAGGAAGCGATCGCCCTTTGCCTAGAAACTGGCTACTCGCGATTGCCCGTCCAAGAAGAGTCTAAAGATAAAATTGTGGGGATCATTACCCTGAAACAAGCATTACAACATCACAAAACCAATGGGAATGTCTCTGTAAGCGATGTAATGGCAATGCCTGTATTTGTGCCCGAAACCAAACGGGTAGCTGACTTGCTCAAAGACATGTTGAGCAAACAGCTCCACTTAGTGATTGTGACCGATGAATATGGTGGCACAGTCGGACTAGTTACCCTAGAAGATGTGTTAGAGGAGTTAGTTGGAGAAATTTATGACGAAACAGACGATCGCGATGCAAATTAAACGGGGTGTTGCATGAATTTTGACTTACCAGCACTGATCAAATCCCTAGGATTTTTTGGTGGACACTTCATCGTTTGGGGAATAATCTTTGCAGAATCGGGGTTATTCATTGGGTTTTTCCTGCCCGGTGACAGCCTTTTGTTTACAGCCGGCTTTTTGGCATCACAGAACTACTTAAATATTTGGTTGTTAGCAGTGGGTTGTTTTATCTGTGCAGTCTTAGGAGACAACGTTGGCTATGCTACGGGCAGCCGATTTGGGCGTAAACTCTTTCAAAAAGAAGAATCAAGATTTTTTCATAAAGAGAATCTGGTCAAAGCCCAAAACTTTTACGTGAAACATGGGAAGAAAACGATTATCTTGGCAAGGTTTTTACCTGTTGTCCGTACCTTTGCACCCATTGTGGCAGGCATAGGAAAAATGCACTATGCCACCTTCTTTCGTTACAACCTCATTGGTGGATTCGGGTGGACAATCGGTTTGACCTTTGCAGGATTTTGGCTTGGGAAGTTGATCCCCGATGTCGATAAATATCTATTACCTATTGTTTTAGGGATTATCGTAATTTCGATCGCGCCCTCTCTAATTCACTTATTTCAAGAGCGTAAAACCAAGCCTCAAGCCCCTCCCTCCGATCGAGCATCTGAGCCTGAAGACTAAACCTAAAGACTAAACCTGTAACTACCTACAACTCATCCACGCAATGAGTAAGCCAATTACAGCAAATTAGCTTCAAAAGAACCACAGACAGAAACCTAAAACCTAATGTGGGAGTACGTCCTACAACCAAAACCTTGTAGTGGATTTGCTCAAAAACTGCTGTAAGTTAATACTTTTGGCGTACATTCGTTTAGGTTTACATAAGCTAAAATTTGGGGGCAATATGATTTTTTTGAGTCATTAGAGTGAAATCTTTATTGAAATTGATTTGATTTCTCGATCTCAAATCAGAAAAATAAAGTTCACTTTATTTTTGATGTATTTACTAGGGTACTCAACACCATGAATCATCCCTTATCTCAGTATTATCAATACATTGATGCAATGCAACAAAGGGTCGCTAGTATTCCATCAGACACTGCTTTTTTTTTTCAAACCTCGATCCAATTGAAGAAAATATTCTCTATCCGCGCTATCAGGATTTTTTAGCTGCTCACGAACATAAGCAACCCGAACTAAGTGCCCAAGATGCGATCGTCGCGGAAGCTCTAGAGAAAAACGGCGTCTACGTTACCTCCCTTGAGAGTTTAGGGATTCCCAACACAGAAAAGTTTTTTGAAGCAGCCAAAAAGCTATCAAAGGAGCTAGAGCAGATGTCTTTAACCCCTTTACATAAAGGAAAGCACACGCTCACAGCCAATGCAGAACAACTGATGCGCTATCCTGAAATCTTTTTTTGGGGCGCAGAAAAGAGACTACTCAACATCGTTGAAAACTATCTTAAACTGCCTGTTGCTTATGACAGTCTCTCTTATTACTACAGTATTGCCGATGGCAAAGATCTAGGACCGCGTAAGTGGCATCGCGATAAAGAAGATTGGAAAATGGTCAAAATTGGGATTTACCTCAACGATGTCGATGAATACGGCGGCCCCTTTGAGTGCGTCTACCCCGAGATCAACAAGTTTCTTCACCAAACCGTTCAACCCAAATATAGAGTGATGAAGCATCAAGAACTGCAACAACACTTACCAGATCCAAAATCCAATTGGTTTACAAGTTGTACTGGTTCTGCGGGTACGGTTGTTTTTGTTGATACAGCCATGTACTACCATCGGGGTAAACCTCCGATCGCCATGGATCGCGCCGCACTGTTTTTTGGCTACTTTAGCCGCCGTCCAAAAAATCCTTACTTCTGCGGGCGATCGCCTTTGTCTCGCAATCAGCTCCATTACTTATCGGAATTTTTACCCCCCGATCTTTATGACTATGTCAACTGGAAAGACTCTTTACCAGGAATTGGTCGATGGATTCCTAAAAATCGTCTCAAGGTCTGATCCCCATAAATTCAGTATAATTACCTATCGTTCTAGGCATTATGAATTGCTAACGAATGTTAATATTCGTCACTTTCCGATGAGCCGTCAAGATTCGCAGTGTTACCATGCCTTACATAATCACTGTCGCGATATAGCTTTAGGAGCAAATCTTTGACGTTACGAGTTGCTGTTGTAGGAGGAGGTCCTGCAGGTTCTTGTGCTGCTGAAACTTTAGCCAAAGCAGGAATTGAAACCTATTTATTTGAACGCAAGCTAGACAATGCCAAGCCCTGTGGGGGGGCTATTCCTCTGTGCATGGTGTCTGAGTTTGAATTACCACCCCATATCATCGATCGCCGCGTGCGGAAGATGAAAATGATATCGCCTAGCAACGTAGAGGTAGATATCGCCATTGAGAATCCCGATGAATACATTGGTATGTGTCGTCGCGAAATTCTAGATGCCTTTTTACGCGATCGCGCTGCCAGTCTGGGCGCACAGTTGATCAATGGTCGCGTACTTGAGATCAAAATCACCGAGAACGGCAAGCAACCCTACAAGATTGAGTATTCAGACATGTCTTCGGGTGGCCCTGAAGGTGTGATGAAATCACTAGAAGTCGATTTGATCGTGGGTGCTGATGGGTTTAACTCCGTCGTCGCAAAAGCCATTGATGCGGGTGATTACAACTATGCGATCGCGTTCCAAGAGCGCATCCGTATTCCCGACGAAAAGATGAAATACTATGAAGATCTTGCCGAAATGTATGTAGGCAATGATGTTTCTACGGATTTCTATGCTTGGGTATTTCCCAAATACGATCACGTTGCCGTAGGTACAGGCACGATGAAAGTACACCAACGAGATATTAAAAAGCTCCAAGCAGGAATTCGCGCCCGCGCTCACAACCGCATTGAAGGTGGCGAGATTATTAAAATTGAAGCCCATCCCATTCCCGAACATCCCAGACCTCGGCGTGTCGTCGGTCGTGTAGCCTTGGTGGGTGATGCTGCAGGCTATGTAACCAAATCGAGTGGTGAAGGCATTTACTTTGCGGCTAAATCTGGTCGGATGTGTGCCGAAGCGATCGTAGAGTTTTCCCAAGGCAATACGCGCGTTCCTACGGAAGCCGACCTCAAAGTTTATCTCAAGCGTTGGGATAAGAAGTATGGCATTACCTACACGGTGCTAGATATTTTGCAACGTGTATTTTACGCCAGCGATGCCACCCGCGAGGCATTTGTAGAAATGTGCGCCGATAAAGATGTGCAAAAACTTACCTTTGACAGCTATCTTTACAAAACCGTCGTGCCGGCAAACCCATTCATTCAGCTCAAGATTACTGCCAAAACCATTGGTAGCCTTCTTAGAGGCAATGCTTTAGCACCTTAACATTAAGGAACTTGCAATTATAAAAGGGGCACATTACCTGTGCCCCTTTTATCGTCGATTTTTTCAACCAGTATGACCTTATCTACTCGTGCTTTCATCACGACTAGCGGTTTGAAGATAGAGAGCCAACAGAAATACCGTAGGCACAATGAGTGCAAGTGCTGTTGCCATCAAACCCAAAAAGTTGAATTCCATAAGTTCTTAATATCTCCCTATATTGACAAGCTCAGTAGATTAAATAGATTAATACATAAATTCAGAATTACTATTAAGTCTAGCTTGAAGTCAGGCAATTCACGCAGGAATTACACATTTTCAATTCTCATACATGTCTGACCAAGATCGGCGAACTCATCCAAAACATCTTCATGACGTACAGAGAGGCTTTATTCTTTTGTTAGGCATGTTCATAATATTCCCTTAACCCGAACTCAGGTTCAAAGAACAAAGAATGAAATATTTCTTCCTATCTCAAGGTTGGCAAGTTACCCGCGTGTGGGAAACATCAGGCTTATGGAATGAGCGAGTTTGGCGGCGCAAGCCTCTCGTTGCCAAGATGGGTGTATATATTGTCGATAAAACAGAAAACATGGCACTTTATAAGGTTGAAGATGCCGTTCAAATGGTTGAGGTGATGCCTGATGAATTTCTAGAGCGTCCTACTAATACCGATCGCTCATCTAACCTTGCGATCGGAAAAGTCCGCATCACCCGTTTGGTGTCCGCAGAGCAAGTATTAGAGCGGATCTCCCCCATTCATTAAGATTTCATATTTACAGCAAAATCAGCATTAATTTACCTGTTTTTTAGCTTTTCCGACAGTATTACTAGAAGAATCGATCGGATCCTCTTGAATCCTGTTAAATTCACGCAATATGTCTTCTGAGCAACATAGACCACTAGGAAAATATGACAATCTGAAGGTAGGATTTAGAGATGGGGAAGTTTATGCATTTCGGTAGTTCTAACAGCAATAACTCGATCTTTCCGAGCTATGACCTTGATAGGTAAGCTAATTGGCAAGGATCGCAGTGCCCTCAATGTCCCAAAAACTACGACTGGCACTTCCATTTCAAATTATTTAATTGCATCATTTTTTGTTCAGCTTCTTATCATTTTGGGGGCAACAAGTCGATTGCCTTACCCAAGCGATCGTATTGTTCTATTCAGCTCGTGCGTTTTGTTAGTATTTGTCAATGTTGCCATTGTCCAATGGATAAAACATTTGCGCTCAGAATATAAGTTAACCCAAGAAGCACTCCATATCGCGAACGATCGCATTCAGGTTTCACTCGAAACTGTTCCGGGCATTGCATCTTGGATTAGCTCAGATCTACATTACTTGGGCGTAAATCGTCACCTTGCTGACCTCTTAAACTTGCCCCAAGAATTACTTATCGGCAAAGAGATTGGTTTTTTACATCCTGATTCGGAATTTAGCGAGTTTATTCGCTATTTCTTCAGCATTGATGAGATGGAAGCAAACAAAGAGGTCATGACTGAAATCCATGGTGTACCCATGCATTTCTTGATTGTGGCGCAAAAATACAATCAGAATCAGTCCGCCTTAGTACTTGGAATTGATATTACGGCTCGTAAACACGCTGAATCAGCATTAGCTCAAGCAGAAGCCAAATATCGTTACGAAGCTTGCTTTGATTCATTGACAGGCTTGTTAAATCGCAAACAATTTAACCAAGAACTGCAAGCATCTTTGCTCAAGGCAGAGGAGCAGTTTGGTAGTATCGCCATATTATTTTTAGATCTAGATCGATTCCAAATTGTCAATGATTCTTTGGGGCACATGGTAGGCGATCGCCTACTCCAAGCAGTATCTCAAAGACTGCGCGACGCTGTAGGCGAAGGTAATCTGGTGGCACGTTGGGGCGGAGATGAGTTTACGATTTTACTCTTAGATGTCCGTACAATTGAGGATGCCGTCAACCGAGCCAAGATCGTTTTAGATACACTTAAGCCCAGTTTTACAATCGATGGTTATTCCATGCGCACCAGTGGCAGTATTGGAATTTCCCTCTATCCGTTTGATGGCAAGAATGGGGACACCCTGATCAAAAATGCCGATGCCGCCCTCTATTACGCCAAAGCCCAAGGAAGAAATAACTTCCAAACCTATTCTCACAAGATGAATAGCGATTCATTTACGCTATTGGCGCTGAGAAGCAGTATGCACACTGCCATAGAGAATCACGAATTTGTGATTCATTTTCAACCCAAAGTCAATGCTGAAACATCAGAAATTACAGGCGTAGAGGCCCTGATCCGTTGGCAACACCCTGAGTTAGGGCTGATTTCACCTAGTCAATTTATCCCCCTAGCTGAAGATAATGGACTGATTGTAACCATTGGCGAATGGCTTTTACGTAATGTCTGCAAGCAGAGCCAAGCCTGGCAAGACGCAGGTCTTAAGCCAGTCACTGTTGGGGTAAATCTATCGGCTCGACAATTCCTGCAACCTAATCTGGTCATGACGATCGCAAATATTTTGGCTGAGACAGGTTTAGCCCCCCAATGGTTAGAGCTAGAAATCACTGAAAGCTTAGCCATGAACGATTTGGACTACACCAGTTCAGTGTTAGAAAAGCTATATGAAATGGGGGTTCAGATCGCCATTGATGACTTTGGTACAGGGCATTCTTCTTTGAGTGCGCTCAAAAAATTTCCTATTCATACGCTCAAAATCGATCGATCCTTTATTCAAGAGATTGCGTCCAATCCCCACGACAAAGCGATCGTGGGTGCGATCGTATCCCTTGCCAAGGGACTCAATCTCAATGTGGTGGTTGAAGGTGTGGAGACCATCGACCAATTAAACTGTCTGCGATCGCTGGAATGCGATCAAGTTCAAGGTTTCTTTTTTAGTCCGCCGATGCCAGTGGAATTGATTACAGAAATGCTTGCCCTCGACACCATTCCAACAGAATTTAACCCTATAGACAAACTATCCACCCAGCCAAGCTTTTAGGTTTTCCATTTGACTAGAGGAAGGATGAGAGAGGGGTGTGAGCACGCAGCGATCGCCTACCGTAGGCTGTAAGGTGAGTTGGGTATGTACCAATCGATCTTGCTGAAATAGCGTCAATTCAATCCGATCGCCTGCGGTAAAGTCCATTAAGCGATCGGACAGGTTCTCAGCCGTTACCCGTATTCCATTCATAGCTAACAACTCATCCCCTGGGGAAATTCCCGCAAAGTAAGCAGGGGAGTTTGCCTCTACAGTTTTAATCGACTGGACTCCATTCGTGCCCTTGAGGGTTAAGCCCAAGTAGGGCAATTGCTCAGTCGTAGCAAAAGCCTGAACTTCCAATCCAAAGGGTTCAAAATAGAAGTTATAGTCTAGTTCTTTTGTGCCATACAAATAGGACTGCCAAAAGCCGTCTAGATTCGTACCAGCAACAGTTTCGATCGCTTCATGTAGTTCTGATTCCAAAAAGCCAATTTCTGATTTACCAAATCGCTGCCACATGATTTGCATGACCGTATCTAGCGATCGCTGATTGTTGGTTTTGTCACGAATCAGGAGGTCTAGCAACATCGAAACCAGTTCGCCTTTGAGATAGTAGGAAATCTGGGTATTGGGACTATTGGCTTCGGGGCGATAGAGTTTAATCCAAGTATCCAAACTCGACTCATGTAAGGATTGGACGTGGCGCCCATAGGTGGTTTGTAAGCGGGTGATGCTGTCTCCCAACAATTTCAAGAAATGCTTACTATCGTAAATCTTTGCCCGTAAAGGAACGAGCTGATCGTAATAACTCGTAGTTCCTTCGCTAAACCAGAGAGAAGGGGTGTAGTTTTCTCGATCGTAGTCAAAGGTTTCCAATGCCTTTGGACGCAAGCGTTTGACATTCCATGTGTGAAAAAACTCGTGGGCAACGAGGTTGACAAATCGCAAGTAATTATCTAGTTTGCGAAAGCCAAAACGATTGAAATTTAGGGTGCAGCAGTTTTTGTGTTCCAATCCGCCAAAGCCGCCAGAAGAGAGATGTAAAAGGAACAGATAGCGATCGTAGGGTAAGCCGCCAAAGATTTCAGCTTCGGTTTCTATGAGTGTTTTCGTATCCTGCACAATCCGTTTGGAATCGTGATTCCCTTCTCCCCAAATTACAAAGGCGTGGGGCTTGCCTAGTACGGTAAATTCATGGCGGGTGTGGATGCCGATCTCAAAGGGACTATCCACAAGCGTATCAAAATTCGATGAATAGAAGGTATTTGGTTTCCCTTCTACGGCAGGTAGGGCTGTGGCGATCGCCCATTCTGGTTTGGGTAACTCAATCTCCACGGTTAGAGGATGCTGCTCGTGCTGTGGCACAAACATAAAGGTCGCCCCCCCATTAAAGTAGCTGTGCGTGCTATCGACATGGTTGGTGCGCACGGTTAGTTCGTTGGCAAAGATTTTGTAACTAATTTGAATCGATTCAGATTCAAGGTGACGTTGAATTTGCCAGTGATTTTTACTAATTTTTTGCCATGCTAACGGTTTGCCGCGATCGTCTTGCGCTGTAAATTCTTGTAAATGTTTGGCATATTCTCGAACCAGATAAGACCCAGGCGACCAGACTGGCAAATGCACATCTAAAAATTCTGCCTGCCAATTATCTACGGTAAAGCGAATATGTAGTAGGTGCGTGGCTGGCTGCGGCATCGAGACTTGAAAATGCCAAGGCTTTAGATCTGAGTTTGTGATGGATGGGGTTTGCACTGCTGGTTCTGTTTCGGATCTTAAGAGGGAGACTTGAGAATAGGCTTAGATTAACATATTCGCAGATCTGGCTTAGGGTTGGGCAGCTCGATACTAAGCCAGTGTAGGAGCCCCCCCAGAGAAGGCAAGACTACGCCCCACCATAGATTCAGTGAGCCGATCGCATCCCTAAGCCAAATCCCTAATCCAAATCATGAATGATTCCTGAAAGCTATTACCCTACGATTATAAAATCCTAAATTGCGATCGCATGTTGATAATTTGTTTACCATTCTGAATAGTCGATCTGTGCTTTGATACAATGCAAAGACTGCAAGGCGACTAGCAAAACTGCTTAAAATCATGCAATTGGCAAACCGAATTCGTAAAGTGACCCCTTCGATTACCCTAGCGATCGACTCAAAAGCAAAGGCAATGAAGGCAAGTGGGGTAGATGTGTGTAGCTTTAGTGCGGGCGAACCCGACTTTGATACACCCGAACACATTAGAACTGCTGCAAAAAATGCCCTAGATCAAGGTAAGACCAGATACGGACCTGCGGCAGGCGTCCCCGAACTGAGAAGCGCGATCGCTGACCGACTTTACAAAGACAACCAGCTAGAGTACAAGCCAGAGCAGATCGTCGTCACCAATGGTGGCAAGCATTCTCTCTATAACCTGATGATGGTGCTGCTCAATGAGGGCGATGAAGTCATTATTCCCGTACCCTTTTGGGTGAGCTACACCGAAATCGCAAAGGTGGCTGATGCGACTCCCGTGATGGTGATGACCGAGGAAGCCAATGGCTATAAAATCACACCCGAGCAGCTAGAAGCCGCAATTACACCTAAGACAAAGCTGTTTGTCCTAAATTCCCCTTCTAACCCCACGGGAATGGTCTATACCCCTGAGGAAATTAAGGCACTGGCGGAAGTGTTACTGCGCCACGAGCAGGTGTATGTTGTTTCCGATGAGATTTATCACAAAATTCTCTACGATGGTGCTACCCATCTCAGTATTGGCGCGACCAGCCGCGCCATGTTAGAGCGCACGATTATCAGTAGTGGTTTTGCCAAAGCTTATTCCATGACGGGTTGGCGCGTGGGCTATTTGGCTGGTGCGCCTGAAATTATTAAGGCCGCCACAACATTACAAGGTCATAGCACCTCGAATGTTTGTACGTTTGCTCAATACGGTGCGATCGCCGCTTTGACCGAATCTCAAGATTGCGTAGAAACCATGCGTCTTGCCTTTGCCGAACGACGCGAGGTGATGTATCAACGCCTCAATGCTATTCCTGGCGTGACTTGTCCTAAGCCCGATGGCGCTTTCTATCTCTTCCCCAATATCAGCCAAACGGGATTGACCTCCATGCAGTTCTGCGATGCGCTATTGGAAGAATTTCAAGTAGCTTTAATTCCGGGGATTGCCTTTGGTCTCGATACCAACGTGCGGCTCTCCTATGCCACGGATCTAACAACAATCGAACGCGGCTGCGATCGCCTGCATAAGTTTGTAGAGAAAGTTCTAGCCACTCAATCCTGACTACACTAAATCTCTAGTGAGCGGAGTATGGGATTCGACTTCGCTCACCGCTTGCGTAAGAATGCGATCGTAAAGGTACGTTTCTATCAATTTCGATACAGTGGGCAAGCCCATACAGGTCAGAGCCCGATCGTTCAAAAAACCACATTAGGGATCGACGGTTGAATCGCCAGTTTTGGGATTTGGATTCGGTCTTCTTGGTCTTGTACTAGGTGCTACTCCACCAAAGCGATCGTCATCGTCTAAAAATCTATTCCTTCGGAGAATATACCCATCATTTCTGATGTCTTGTTGGAGAAGGTAAGTGAACCCAAAGCGATCTAAAATCCCAACATGTAACTGTTTTAGACGACCTTCTGCACCTTCACAAACAATTACACGAGAAGATCCGATGGATACAATTTCATCAGTTGAAAGTTCATAGGTGCTAATAACTACATCAGGTAGCCAAGAGCGGTTTACAGGGGCAAGAATTAAAGAGGAGTGGATACTGTGACACTTAACGCTCCGAACCCATCCCAACTTAACAGCACCTTCGGTAACTACTTCACTATGAACCAAGTTGGAGTATCTGTCAGATTTCATGGCTTATCTTGTATAAGAATTGCACGAACTTTTTTAAGAAAACAAAAGTTATAGGAATAGGTCAAATTTGATGTCAACTTTTTGGAGTCAGGTTGGTATATGGTGGAATCTACACCCAGTTGCACAAGAGTGTAGATTCGAGAAGATTTTATCGAGCCTACTTGCCTGTAAGATTTTACCAACACCCATCGAAGTATTCAACGACTTGAAGTATTTTCAACAAACATGGCGAAATTTTATCCCAGTTTAACGAAGGAGCTACGCGAGTTTATCGAGCAGCAGCATATCTATTTTGTGGCTTCTGCACCCAATCAAGGGCGTGTAAACCTTTCACCCAAGGGAATGGATAGCCTACGTTGTTTGAGCGATTCTGCATTAGCTTATCTCGACCTGACTGGCAGTGGCAATGAAACCGCCGCCCATGTTCTAGAAAACGGGCGAATCACGATCATGGTTTGCAGTTTCACCGAAAAGCCATTGATTTTGCGTGCCTACGGACAGGGTAAGCCGATCCGACCCAGAGATACAGAATGGCAGGAACTTTCTCCACTTTTCCCCGCGATCGCTGGCACGCGTCAAATCATGCACATCACTGTGGAATCCGTGCAAACCTCTTGCGGTTTTGCCGTACCATTTTTTGAATTTCAAGGGGAACGAAAAGTTCTCAAAGAGTGGGCAGAAAAGAAAGGCGAGGAGGGCGTTCGGGAATATTGGGAAAAGAACAATCAAGAGAGTATTGATGGCATTCCCACGTATTTGTTAGGATAGGTTTCGGTTTAGTTCGACTTCGCTCGCTGACCTCCTCAGGCTGAGCGAAGTTAAGGATGCGATCGCGGATCGTTGGGGCGAATTAACATGATGCCTGCTTGCTCTTTTACGCCCAGTACGTAGGTTTGCAAGTCTGGAGAGATTTTGACCTTTCCGCTCGGAGAAGCATGGATCAGCCCAATTTTGCCCTCGGGCGACCGATAGACCAAACCTGTATGGGTGACATCTAGACCTTTAATTTTGGTGGCGATCGCTACGATATCGCCTGGCTGCATTTTGTCATAGGCATCCTTAACTTGTTTGGATGGAATGTAGTACATTCGCAAGCTTGTCAAACGAGCTTCCTGCGCTTTGATGCATTCAAAAGTTCGCTCATCCTTTGCCAATTGAGGATAGCGATCGCGATGCTGACTCATGAAATCCAAGGTTTGCGGCAAGGTCACATCGCTCAACATCGGCGTTAAATCCTTCACCAGACTGCGCGTTTGATTGTCAGAAATCCATTCCGAAAAATAATGCAATCGGCTGCAATATCCATCCAATTGACCATTCCGATAGCGTAGGCTCTCAATTTGATGCACAAACGTAGTATGGGAATAATCCTGTTGCGCTATGCCTCGTGCCATTGCCAACACTGTCTCGATAAATAGAACGCAGTCAAATCCATCCAGACGCACCACCAATTCTTCCTGTGGCAAGCGATCGAGGATTCCCGCTTGGTAGGGAGTATCTAAAAATTGCGTCGCGATCGCCTGCATAATTTCGCTCATGGGTCGCTGGTGCAATTTTTGAGCGATCGCATACTGCATCACCCGATCGAACTTCGCTTCATTCGTAATCTCATGAGTCTTAACCTGATTTGCGGAGTTGGGTAAAGCGATCGGCGGAGAACTTAAAGGCTGTGTCAATGCCAAGGATGGAGGCTGTGTGGAGACTTCAGGGAATACTAATATGCCCAAACCTAAAACTCCAACAACAGCTAGCCCCATCAAATTCCCCATACAAATCCTCATCCCAAGAAATCAATACCAACTTCAATCGAATTCGCACGAATCCTTAGCTTGAATTCCACGCTGCGCACAGACCTTCAAAACCTAGGTTTTGCGAAAATAATATGGGCTTAGTATAGGCGCTCTAAAACGTAAGCAGCGAGGTTAATCAAGGATTGTTTCGGTGCTGATGCTGGCAGCCAATCGATCGCACTCACAGCCAATTTAATATGAGATTTTGCCAGATCCTTAGCGCGATGAATGCCATCACTACTTTGGATCAATGCGACTGCTTGGGCTAAGTCCCCCGGCTCCGAAAATTCCCGCTCAATTAATCCACTCAACTGGGGCATTTCTTCGAGGGCAAACAAGGCTGGGGCAGTCAGATTACCTTGGCGCAAGTCAGAACCAGCAGGTTTCCCTAGGGTCTCCGTGGAACTGGTAAAGTCCAGAATGTCATCCACGATCTGAAAGGCAATGCCAAAATGCTTGCCAAAGTTAAATAACTGCTCGGCTTGGGCAAGTGTCACCCCACTTAGCACACCTGCAGCTTTTGAGCTGCCTGCCATTAACGAGGCAGTCTTGTAAAAGCTCTTCTCTAAATAGTCCTCCAGCGTGAGGCTAGTATCAAATGCCGTTAAACTCTGACGAATTTCCCCCTCGGCAAAGTCTGTAATCACCTTAGACAAAAGCTTGACAACTTCTAAATTATCCAAGTTTGCCAAGTACCAAGAAGCCTGCGCGAATAAAAAATCCCCTGCTAACACCGCAATGCGATTGCCAAAATCACTATTGACTGTGGGAATACCCCGCCTCAGTTCTGCCATGTCGATCACATCATCATGGACGAGACTCGCCGTGTGAATCATCTCGGTGATTTCAGCCAGACGACGATGGCGGGACGTGATATCTTGATCGGTCATCGTGGCGCGAGAAACCAAGAGTACTAAAGCAGGGCGTAAACTTTTACCCTTGCCCTCAAACAAATGCTCGGCAGCGGCATATAAAATCGGATGTCTCGCTCCTACTAACTCCTTTAAATTTGCCGTAAGGGTACGTAGGTCATCTTTGACAGGTGCAAAAAGTTCGGTAACAGAGGTAGCGGGGAGACTCATGCGCGATAAACCAAGTTTTTTATAGATTTTTACATATCTTCATACATTGTAAGAGCATGTCGTGAGAGTTGACGGCAAACTCTGACTACCTCTAGGCTGATTTATTGCCAAATCGATCCATATTTTCGATCTTAAATCGACCCAAGACATTTAGCTTATACAATGTTTGCTAGCTCAGTACTAATCTAGGCAAAGATAAGCACCGTAGTTGTTTCGATATATGAGTTTTTGAAGTTATGTGATATACATTTACATCAAGACTTAAAAAAATTAATTAAGATTTAATAGGAAACCCTTGATTTCTGATTTTTGCTTCAAATCACGCCCCAATAATCTAGATGGAACCCTGAGTGATGATGCCTAGGCTTCTGCTGATCGACGATGACCCCATAATATCCGAGATGGTTACGCTTAACCTTGAGACGGCTGGATATCAAGTTAGCCAAGCTAATGATGGTATTAAGGGTCAAGCTTTGGCAATTCAACTACAGCCAGACTTGGTTATTCTCGATTTGATGCTACCTCGCGTCGATGGCTTTACCGTATGCCAACGCCTGCGTCGAGATGAGCGGACTAAAGAGATTCCCGTACTCATGCTCACTGCGATGGGGCAGACTCAAGATAAAGTTGAGGGCTTTAATGCAGGGGCAGATGACTATTTGACCAAACCCTTTGAGCTAGAAGAAATGCTAGCAAGGGTACGCGCTCTTTTACGCCGCACCAATCGCATTATCGATGCTGCCAAACATGGCGAAATTTTAAACTATGGGGCTTTAACCCTCGTACCCGAACGATTTGAGGCAATTTGGTTTAACAACACAGTCAAGCTCACCCATTTAGAATTTGAACTGCTGCATTGTTTGCTGCAACGACATGGGCAAACAGTATCGCCTAGTGAAATTCTTAAAGAGGTATGGGGCTATGAGCCCGATGATGACATCGAAACCATTCGTGTGCATATTCGTCACCTGCGTACCAAGCTAGAGCCAGATCCCCGTCATCCCAAATATATCAAGACCGTGTATGGTGCGGGTTACTGTTTAGAGCTACCCAGTACATCTTACGAAGAGTCAGAATCCGCTTAAAGATTAACTTAGACGGGTTCTCTAGAAAACCTTCTAACCCTAAACATCCCATAGGTAGAATCAAATACGCCTGTGTGTGACATTATGTATCACAATAGCTAAGGAGTACTTGCAATCTATAGGCTAGGGCATGAAAATTTTATTTGCGGCAGCAGAGGCAGCACCGATCGCTAAAGTAGGCGGCATGGCAGATGTCGTCGGTGCATTACCGCCAATTCTCCGCAAAATGGGTCATGATGTGCGCATCATTCTGCCCTATTACGGCGTCATTCCAGAGAAACTACCCGAGCCCCCCACTTGGATCTGGAAGGGCTACGCCATGTTTCAAGATTTTGATATTTTCGAGACGGTGTTACCAGGTACCGATGTACCGCTTTATTTAGTGGGGCATGGTTCGTTTATCCCACCTCGGATTTATTCTGGTGAGGATGAGGACTGGCGGTTTACGATGTTTTCCAATGCGATCGCTGAGTTTGCTTGGAACTACTGGAAACCCAATTTGATTCACTGCCATGACTGGCACACAGGTCTAGTACCGCTATGGATGCATCAAACTTCCGATATTGGCACGGTCTTCACGATTCATAATCTTGCCTATCAAGGACCTTGGCGCTGGAAATTAGAACAGATGACCTGGTTGCCTTGGTATATGAGCGCTCATAATTGCATGGCGGCAGGCATTAAATACGCCGATCGCGTCAACACGGTCTCACCCACCTACGCCCAACAAATTTGCACGCCTACCTACGGTGAGGGACTAGAAGACTTGCTAACGTTTCTCAGACCTTGGGGCATTCTCAACGGCATTGAGGTCGAGAAACTCGATCCGCAGATCGATAAAGCCCTGCCCAAAAACTATTCGGCTGAAACCCTTGAAAATCGCCTGATTAATAAAGCCGCGTTGCAACAAGAAACTGGGTTGGCTGTAAAAGAGTCAACCTTTTTAGTGGGGCTGGTCGGTCGTTTGGTCGAGCAAAAGGGAATCGATCTACTGCTGCAAGTACTAGAGCGATTTTTATCCTACACCGATGCCCAGTTCCTTGTTTTAGGCACAGGGGAACGTTACTACGAAACCCAACTATTACAGCTTGCCTCGCGCTTCCCCGGACGGATGTCAGCCCAAATTCTATTTGATGTTGCCCTATCCCAACGCGTCTATGCTGGTGCTGACGCATTCTTGATGCCCAGCCGCTTTGAGCCCTGTGGCATCACCCAAATGATTGCCCTCCGCTATGGTTGCGTGCCAATCGTCCGCCGCACGGGTGGCTTGGTCGATACGGTCAGTTTTTACGAACCCGCCAAGGCAAAAGGCAATGGGTTTTGCTTCGATCGCTACGAACCCCTCGATCTCTATACCTGTATGGTCAGAGCTTGGGAAAGCTATCGCTATGGCGATCACTGGTTGAACCTGCAAAAACGCGGCATGGCTGGTGACTATAGTTGGCAAACCTCAGCCGAGAAGTACGTTCAGCTCTATCGTTCCATCCCTGGTATGGAGAATGCTTAGGCAAGATCTACCAAAGAACTAAAGTGCTTACTGTACGGATAGACTCTCTATGGTTGCCCGCAGGCGTACAGCCCCTGCAATTTGGGATTTTGTCTGTTAAAAATAACGTCAATTCGGGATAAAAAAACCTGAAACGCTATACATCCCAAGGATCCCCCCCAGCCCCCCTTGAAAAAAGGGGGGAGAACTCACTTCCCTCTTTCAAGGGGGATGCCCTATCGGGCAGGGGGATCCAAACTCCTCGATTCCAGTAAGTTGGCTTGCTTTGTTCAGAAATCTTTAACCCGAACTCAGGTTAAAAATATCCTTGGTATGGAGCGTAACAATCTCAGCTAGATCGACTGTAACCTATGGTATATGGAAAGAATAGAAGGATATAACGCAACTCCCTCTACCGTTTTCCAATTTATGTAGCGATGGAGGTCTAAGAATGGAAGATACCCGTCCGCAGGTACGCAGAGTTTTAGTGATTACACTGCTCTTAAACCTCGTCGTCTTGGCAACCAAGGCTTTAGTTGGCTGGGCTACAGGCTCATTGAGCCTGATTGCGGATGCCTTACACAGCATTACCGATAGTGCCAGTAATGTGATCGGTCTAGTGGCAATCCAATTTGCTTCACCGCATCCCGATCGCGATCATCCCTATGGACACCAAAAATTTGAGTCAGTAGCTGCTTTAGGCATCTCCGCTTTTTTGGGCATTGCCTGCTTTGAAATTTTCAAAGGCGTGATTGACCGAATCATGAACGGGGGACATCCTGTCACCATCTCTGCGCCTGCTCTATGGCTGATGCTGTTTGTGCTAGGGCTAAATATTTTTACCACCCTCTACGAGCGCCATGTCGGTGAAAAAATTGGTAGCCCCATTTTGATTGCTGACGCGCAACACACCATGAGTGACGTCTGGGTCACGATCACCGTAATCACAGGTTTGGTGGGCGTCTGGACTGGAAATGTCACAGGGATCGTTTGGCTGCAATGGCTGGATGTGATTATGGCCTGTCCTGTGGCAATTTTGGTGTTTTGGAGTGGGTGGAAGGTATTGCGCAATAATTTGCCCATGCTGGTGGATGAGATGGCGATCGCCCCCGAAGAAATCGACGCGATCGCGCGCCAAGTATCGGGCGTAATTAACTGCCATGACATTGCCTCTAGAGGCATAGTAGGACAACAGGTATTTATCGAAATGCACATGATCGTTGCCCCCGCCGATGTCGAGTCTGCCCACCAAATTACCGAAGCGGTAGAAGAAAAACTGCACAAACGTTTCGATCCAGCTCGTATCACCATTCATGTCGAACCACCCGATTATCACTCCGATCGAGTTACCTATTCGTAAGAAGTTGACAGTTAGCAGTTAGCAGTTGACAGTTGATAGTGGCATCCAAAAAGCTAATCGCTAACCGCTAAACTAGAACCATACGCAATCCCACCAAGTACGAGAATAAGATTTTGACTGCTACAGGTTCCTTTCCATCTTTACATTTCCCCCTATCCCAGAGAGCATTAAATACCAAAGAATCACAGATTCGCGAAGCCTCTCGCTATTGTGTCAAATTTGGCGCAATCAATCTCGCCCAAGGTCTACCAGACTTTGCCGCTCCCCAAGATTTAAAAGCCGCCGCCCAAGCAGCGATCGCAGCCGATCGCAACCAATATGCCGACACGTGGGGCTTAGAACCTCTGCGGGTTGCCATTGCTGCCAAAATGCAGCAGGACAATGGCGTTCAAGTAGATCCTGAAACCGAAGTCACGATCTGCTGCGGTGCCACCGAAGGTTTAAATATTGCCCTGATGACCTTGATCGACCCAGGCGATCGCGTCTTGATCTTCGAGCCCTTTTACGAAAACTACATTCCCAATCTCGCCACGGTCGGGGGCATTCCCGAATTTCTCACCCTGCACCCGCCCCAATGGGAAATCACTGCCGAGATGCTGGAGCCAATCTTCCAAAAAGGGCTGAAAGCAGTCATTATCAATACCCCTGCCAACCCAACGGGCAAAGTCTGGACCAAGGCAGAGTTGCAGTTAATCGCCGAGTTTTGCCAGCGCTATAACGTCTATGCCATCACCGACGAAATCTACGAATACATTCTCTACGAAGGCGAACATATTAGTATGTTGAGCATTGAAGGCATGCGCGATCGCACGATTGTCGTGAATGGCTTTTCTAAAACCTTTTGCATCACGGGCTGGCGGTTGGGCTACACCGTGGCAAACCCCACACTTACGGCAGCAATGCGCCGCATTCATGACTTTATTACGATTTGTGCGCCAACGCCCTTTCAATATGCTGCCCTAACTGCCATGCAGTTTGGCAAAGATTACTTCGCTCAACTTGCCGCCGACTACAAACGCAAACGCGATCTGCTCTATCCCACTTTGCAGGAAATTGGCTTAAATCCCGTACTACCCAAAGGCGCATATTACATTTGGACAGATAGCTCGGCTCTGGCTGAAACTGCCAACCAAGCTGCCTATCGTCTAGCCAAAGAAGCTGGCGTTGCCGCCGTGCCAGGAAATTGCTTTAGCAATCCCCAACGCGAACAGGTGAATGGGTTGCGTTTCTGTTTTGCCAAGAAGGACAGCACGCTAGAAGCCGCGATCGCCAACCTACAGAAGTTTAAGCTTTAGAAATTTTGGCTTTTTAGGTTTTAAATTCAGGCTTTCAGTCTAAGGTGGCAAGTTTTTGCAACAAATGCTACCTTAGATAAGCTAACTGCTATTTGTAGGTAGCTCTCATGGGGAATTAGCTCAGTTGGTAGAGTGCTGCGATCGCACCGCAGAGGTCAGGGGTTCGAGTCTCCTATTCTCCATTAACACTTGATTGACATCAAATAGCTCTGGCACAAGGGTAAGAAATTAGGAAAGTCACTCGACTTGGTCTATCAATGCAAAGGTTCATTTACATTTACATGGGTTTAAGGAGTAAAAAAATACCTACAGCACCAAATACCGCTCCCGCAATTGCCACAATAATCGTCCCTAACCAGATTTCGCCAAATGTGGCAATCCTAGCTGAGCTTATATTCTGAGGATTGTACAATACCTCTACTTCTTGACCTTGGTAGAAACCAGGTGGATTGCGGCCGAGTGTAGATGTAAATTGAACTAAGTTTCCTCTAGAATTAGTGAATTCCACAACTGGATAATAGCTATAGGATAGATCTCCATCACTATCGGTTGACGATCGCGTATCTAGTTCAAGCACTCTACCTCTGGTTAAAATTGCTTTATCTAAAAAAGCATAAGTGTCAAACAGCATCTTGACAGCGACTGCCAAAAGGATAATGCCGATAAGTAATAAGATCCATCCTAAGTTCACAACATTCGCCGTCCGCTCTTTGTAAGGTAGACTCAGATATTTTATTTTACCTAAGTGGTGAAACCTTTAAGAAAG
Source organism: Tumidithrix elongata BACA0141 (assembly GCF_036349135.1). Lineage (NCBI taxonomy): Bacteria > Bacillati > Cyanobacteriota > Cyanophyceae > Pseudanabaenales > Pseudanabaenaceae > Tumidithrix > Tumidithrix elongata. The sequence goes on along the minus strand of NZ_JAZBJZ010000003.1, from coordinate 60,832 downwards.
CGTTTGTCTATATTCTCCATTATCTAAAACCTCATCTCTAGATCGTAACCAATTGAATTGAATTGATAAAATTCAAAAGCTAGAATAAAGAGAAAATTCAGATATTTCTTAGAGACAAGCTCTGTGACAAACGAATCCTGAACTTTGAATAAAAAATTTAGCCCAAGGAGTAGTTGCAAGCAATGATGAGTAAGGAAGAAGCAATAGCGAAAACTGAGTCAGTATTTAATGCTGCATCTGATTACTTCGATGCTCCAGCTTTATCGTTTTGGAATCGTTTCGGGCAAAAAACCATCGATCGCTTATCGCTTCGTTCGGGCGATCGGGTTTTGGATGTTTGTTGTGGAACAGGTGCTTCAGCGATTCCAGCAGCAGTATGCGTAGGTTCCACTGGTCAGGTTTTAGCAATAGATATCGCCGAGTCTCTACTGGAACTAGGGCGTCAGAAGTCACGACAACAGAAGCTTGAGAATATTGAATTTCGCCATGGCGATTTTGAGAATTTAGGTTTACCTAGCGAAAGCTTCGATGCGATCGTTTGTGTTTTCGGGATTTTCTTTGTTCCAGATATGGTGGCAGCCGTTCGAGAACTTTGGCGAATGCTCCGCCCTGGCGGTAAACTTGCGATTACCTCTTGGGGCGAAAAGGTATTTGAGCCAGCCAATCAATTCTTTTGGAGTGAGATCGAGACCGAACGCCCAGATCTGTATAAAAAATTTACGCCTTGGGATCGGATTAGCGAGCCTACTTCACTGAAAGCCCTACTGGAAGAGAGTGGTGCAACAGAGGTAGAAGTTTTCGCCGAAATGGGTAAACACGAACTGACCGATCCAGAAGATTGGTGGACAATGGTTTTGGGCGGAGGCCTCAGGGGTACGATCGATCGCCTCGATCCAGCCGTAAGAGAAAGCGTTCGACAGGCAAATCTGCAATTCCTACGGACGAATGCAGTTCATGCTTTAGATGTCCATGTCTTGTATGCGATCGCGCAGAAGTAAACCGAAGACCATAAAATTGACCAAGAGTTTGCATATGGAGCATCGACACGATGGAAAGATAGCGACGGCAATCCGAAGAGTGAAGAGATTAGATTTATGAGAGTTCGCAATCCGCGCAGGGTTAAAAAAATATTGAAACAGTTAGCTCAAGCTGAATGAAGTTATTGTTTATTTGCAGTCGCAACCGATTGCGTAGCCCCACCGCCGAGGCAGTATTTGCAACCTATGAGGGATTAGAAGTAGAGTCGGCGGGACTAGATCGAGATGCAGAAACTCCTCTGAGTGGAGAGGTCATTCAGTGGGCAGATATTATTTTTGTCATGGAAAAAATGCATCGAGGCAAACTCTCAAAAGATTTTAAGCCTTGGCTAAAACATAAACGAGTGGTCTGCCTAGATATTCCCGATCGCTACGCGTATATGGAACCAGCGCTAGTGGAGTTACTCAAGAAAAAAGTATTGCCACTGCTAGGAACATTCTAATCTTGCTCTTCCGTATCCTTGCGTTGCATGTTTGCCAAATAGGCATCGAGTTCCTCAATGTCCTGAAAAACCTCGGCGATCGGCACAGCCTTGACAATATCAAAAACCTTTTTAACTTGGGGACTGAGGTTAACAAAAAAAGCCTTACCATCTCTCGATTTCATCATCTTTCGCAGCTTGGCGAAAATTCTTAACCCCGCACTAGAAACAAAGCTAAGTGCCTGTAGATCGAGGATCAGAGTGGCGATCGCTGGGTCGAGATTACGATCGACAAATTCTTCTAGCTCTGGTGCTGTAATCGCATCGAGTTTACCATCGAGGACAAGGTATGAGGTGGTGGCTTCAGAGAGTTTTGTTGAGATTTTTAGAGTCATCGTTTTTCTTGGCTATTGGTTGAATATTGGTTAAATTGTTTAGTATTGTAAGTTTTTAATGGCTAAGCCTCAGTCCTGAAGCGATTGTAGAACACCACTATGTTTATTTAGCGACCGTTAGGAAAATCGTCAGAATATTTTTGCGATCGCGATGCTCGTAGTCAACGCGATCGGCTAATTCGCGCACCAGATAAAAACCCAAACCGCCTGACTCGCGATCGGCATCATCCATCACGGATAAATCGGGATCGGCAATCTCCGTGAGTGGGTTAAAGGGCTTACCCCAATCCTCAAAGGTCATCTTTAAACTAGTGGGGCTAATTTTAACCTGCAGATCGATGCGTTGGTGACTTTGGTTGTCATAACCATACTGAATGATATTGACTAACACTTCCTCGACGATCAGTTGAGCGTCTTCAATCGATTCCACCGCTAACCCATGGGTCTGCAAGATTTCTCCTAGGCGTTGTTTGACCTTCTCTAATTCAGTTAACTCACTATTAATCGTAATGATCAATTCCACAACTTCTACTATCTGGGGAAAGGGACTAGAGGGCTGATACTGCAAGGCTAGTAAGGTTAAATCGTCTGATTGCGGCGCATCTCCTACAAACTGTCGATGGAAATGCTGAATGGTGCGGATCGCGCGGGCAGGGTTTGAGGGAGGATAGGAGGCGATCGCATCGAGCAGTCGAGCTTCGGAAAATAGATCCCCATCCAGATTCATTGCTTCTGTAATCCCATCGGTATAGAGAACGATCAGATCGTTGTGCTGAAGCAAATACTCGCATTCGGGAAAGATCGCATCGTCTTCAATTCCAAGTGGTGGGCCTGTTTCTACATCCAAAAATCGAACTTCCCCATCGCGCACCAGCAAGGGTGGATCGTGACCAGCACTGGCATAGTGTAAGGTTCCAGTATGCAGGTCTAGCACGCCACAGAATAGCGTCACGAACAAACATTCCTCGTTATTGATACAGAGTTCGCGATTGACCGCACTTAAAGCTTTGACAGGCGTGCTCGTCTGCTTCACCATCGTTCGCATCAAGGTAACCGTTCTTGCCATCAAAAGAGCTGCTGGGATGCCTTTGTCAGCAACATCTCCAATGATGATACACAGGCGATCGTCTCCCATTGGGAAAAAGTCATAGAGATCGCCACCCACTAAACGGGCTTGTTCTAATAAAGTCGAGAGTTGGTAACGTCGGGTAGGACTATCGGCAACTTCAGTTTTGGGCAACATAGAGTATTGAATTTGCCCTGCAATGGAAAGTTCGCTCTCCATTTTTTGCTTGGCAACCGTCGTTTCCTGTAACTTCTGAATATAGGTTTTCAGCGCATCACGCATATGACGGAAGGAGCTTCCCAATCGCCCAACTTCGTCATGTTGAGAAATGATCGGCAATTTGGTATCGAGGTTGCCCCGTGCAATGTCCTCTGTGCTCGCGATCAGGGCTCGCAGGGGGTGGGTAGTTCTGCGGGAAACCAGTGCGATCGCCACGCACATAAACCCCATATCCTTCGTCATCGATGCCACAATCAATAGAATCGCCTTAAGATGAACCTGCCAAAGTTCTGAGTCTGAGAAGGCGATACCGAATGTCCAGTCCGTTGCGGGTAAAGTAATAAACACGAGGATTCCTTGGGAATCCTTAAAAACCTTAGGAACAGGGGCTATATCCCAAGTAGATTGACTGAGTATGCTTGTATGCGCGGGAGAACCCCAAGACAAGTTTTGAATGGATGCTGTTTGAATGGATGCTGAAGGACTCACCAGCCATTGGCTGGCTGGTAGATAGATGGCAAATGGTTTCCCCATCTTAATTCGAGCAACTTGGTCAATGATTGGGATCGAAATGGGGGAATTACCACTTGCATATTTCTTGAGCCAGTCTAGGGTAATCTCGATCGCCAACATCCCTTGTACGCTCGGTTCCCGATCTAGTCGATGAAGAAGAGGAACGCAATAGGCTATGCTCAAGTATTCATTTTGAGATTCACCTAAGGATTTATTTAAGGAGTCATTTAAGGAACCAGTTAGCGAATTTTGTGGATAGGGTTGCGTCCAAAAAGGCTGTGTTACGGTTGAAGTGCTTTGACAATGGGCGATAAGGTTAGTGATGTCGCGATCGCCCAATACCCAATCTATGCCCTTGCGATCGGAACCTCGTCCAAATTGTTCGATATCAGTACTATTTGGCGAACGAATTGCCACAGCACTGACGATAGATTGCTGTACGACCGAGGTTAACAGAGGTGCGATCGCAGATTCTTTAGGAAAGTAATTCGTTTGCTGTCCGACTTGAACTATCATCTGCGCGTTTAGTTCTATCGATCGCAAAACCCCTGAAACTTTGGCTGCAACTGTATCAACTTGAGATTGGGCTACATAGGTTATCCATTTCTCTCCAAGTTCTTCGGCAACTTGGCGCATACGCCAAAATGAAAGGCTGTAAATGAGAATCGCAGCAATTACACAGGCAAAAACCAGCCTATGGGTAATACTTCTAAATCGGAAGTGCTGTAATAGGTTCACTGTTACCCTCACCATTCGATCGCGTCTATCGTAAACCAAATCGCTCGGATCGGCTCAAGCGATCGCCAAGATTAAAGAAATAAGATTCGATATCGAGACTTGAAGTTTTTGACTGGAGAAATTATCATGACAAATAAGCGAAGCCGTTAGATTATTTCTCGTTTGGTAAAAGCCTAGTTTCTGGTCTTTAGTTTCTAGTCTTTGGGCAAAAGTCTAAATTGGATGTCCTGCATAGCAGGCAAGATTTTTAAAATTCTATAGTTAATGGATGCATTATCATGACCCTCGATCGACATGCCATTTTGCAGCAACCAGGACAAGGATCTTCCTATTGGTTCGATCGCGACCTTTATACATTTGTAATTGCTCAACCTAGAAGGAATCAGGGTTTCAGCCTATAAATTGTCTCAAAAACTAGCTAAATGACACCATTCTCATTTGTCAAACGATAATTTGCTGATATATAGATAAAATAGAGGTAAAATCGACTTTTTGACAGTCATTTTTTGTTGATTTTACTAAGTTGAGCAATTACATACATTTAAAGCAGTGGGTGAAGAGACAGGGCAAGCCTATGCTCTCTGCGAAGTCATCGTTGCGCCCCATGGTGGCGGTACACCCCCTCATCGTCACAGTCGAGAAAATGAGTCGTTTTACATTCAATCGGGGGAGTTGGAATTTCAACTCGACGACCAAACGCTGGTTGCCACGGCTGGAACCTTTCTCTATTCCCCCATCGGTCAGCTTCATCGGTTTACCAACATCAGCTCGGAACCTGCAAAGTTGCTCGTTTGGGTAACTCCCGCAGGATTTGAGAAGTTTATTGCTGAAGTCGGAAAGTCCGCAGATAGCCAAGTGGGCAAGTCTCCGTCTTTAAGCGCGGCAGACTTGGAAAAAATTCTTGCTACTGCCCCTAACTACGGAATTGAGATTATTCCCCCACCTTCAGCCTAGCTCCACCTTCAGCCTAGCTATAGTAAGACAGCTCAAAAGAAGGGACAATTCATGAATTGCCTCTTCTTTTGTCCCAACGACTTAGCTTGGATCGCTGCCGATCGGTGGTTGGGCACGTTTGATAATCGGACGCGGACGCTCTTCAGAGCTACCTTGGCGGACAGGGGGCTTATAGGGTGCTGCTTGTGGATTCACGATAGTGACTTTGCCCGATTGATCGATGACTTTTCTGGGCTTCGTGGAAAAAGTGCCTTTGTTTGGCGATCGCCCACCAGGTTTGCGGAAAGGTTTTTTCATCGGAACCTGAGCGATAAACTGACCATCAAGAATATTTAGGACATTATTCTGACGCTGCACGTTAATATCCCAAAACTGCCCCACAGCATTGGCAGGTAAGAGTCCAGCCAGTCTGAGCTTAAACTTATTAAATGACTTACCAGTACTTTTCTTTTTCTTATCAGGCTTTTGCTCGATTCGACAGACCTTAATCAAAATCGCATTTTGTTCTACCGATTGATTGATTACTTCACCCCGCACAGAGAAATATCCATCTTCGACCCCAGGATCGATGGGCTGATCGGATTTACCCATTTCGACAGGAGCCCAGACCCCCGCAATCTGAATATGCAAATCCCCAGTTTTATCGTTGGTGCGTGGATAGACAACCCAAAGATATTCTTTCTCCATGTCAAGACGTTTTTTGACAATTGAGATAATCTTGCCTAACAAAACTGCATCAATCACCGTACCGTCTGATGCAAACAATTGCCCTTTGCTAAAGTTATCTTCTTGAGAAACGTAACGACCGCGAATTACTCCGATCGCACGATACTGCATTGCCTCCGTTGCAGGAGGAATGGGCTGTAACCTTTCTTTATCTTCTGCATCTGAGCGATCGGTATGACTATCTGCTGTCGCGATTGACTCTATTTCACGATCGTTTTTCGATGATTTAGAGGCTGACATCACTGCTTTAGCGATTAACCTAGTTTGACGCTCTAGGGCATTTTCAGAATTTCCCTGTTCAGAACTACTATTAATACCGGCATCATTAGGTTGATCGGCTTCGATATTTTTAGCCTTCAGCGGATCGACAGGCTCGATGGGCGCAGGGCTAATAATTTTTATGACTTCTAACTTTTGCGACTCTCTAGCTGGAGGTTGAGGAGGTTGCGATCGATTGAGTGGGCGGTTAGCTGAATTATCGGGTTTATTAGGCTTATTAATTTTGCTCATGATAACCTCCAAATCACCCCAAGTCTAAATGAGGTCTAGACCAAACAGATACAAACACAATTTTAAGTGAGCAACGCTAGAAAAGTTCGTTACAGAAGCTTTTCCCCCTAAAACGCTCTGTAACTTAGGCATATTTGCCTAGATTTCAGGAACGGCGCTACACATTTAGATAAATATACACCCTTATCAAGCTGTGAGATAGAACCTCCTGAGAAAAAGTGTCAAAACTGTATGATTTACGACAAATCGCAAGCCAAGGTATTAAGGATTAACAAAGGATTGCAAGGGGTCAAGCTTAGAGCGATTAGGATAAATTTGTCCTGAAGCTGGATTGCTTTCTTAACGCCAATACTTAATCATCCTGTACTTCGATAAATTAAGTCTAAAAGCATTGAAAAAGCGCAAATCAGGATGGCAAAGCGAAAACCTATTCACTGAGATTATTTTATGACATCTGATAAACAAAGCTTCGGTCTAATTGGTCTAGCTGTCATGGGTGAGAACCTCGCATTAAACATTGAGCGCAATGGGTTCTCAATAGCTGTTTACAATCGCAGTCGTGACAAAACTGATAAGTTTATGGAAACGCGGGCTGCGGGCAAAAATGTCAAACCTACCTATACAATTCCAGAACTCGTTGCCTCCCTAGAGCGTCCCCGCCGCGTCATGATCATGGTAAAGGCTGGCGCACCTGTCGATGGTGTGATTAATGAGCTTAAACCATTGCTCGAACCAGGCGACATCATTATTGATGGGGGCAACTCCCTGTTTACGGACACCGATCGCCGCACGATCGAACTAGAGCACGCAAATCTCCAATTTATTGGCATGGGCGTAAGTGGTGGCGAAGAAGGTGCTTTGAATGGGCCTAGTCTGATGCCCGGCGGACAAAAAACTGCCTATGCGGAAATTGAAAGCATTGTCACCAAAATTGCGGCGCAGGTTGATGGTCCCTGTGTTACCTACATTGGGCCTGGCAGTGCGGGGCATTACGTCAAAATGGTACATAACGGCATTGAGTATGGTGATATGCAGTTGATTGCCGAAGCCTATGACCTGCTCAAAACTGGCTTGGGCATGGAAGCCGCCGAACTCCACGAAACCTTTAATGCTTGGCGATCGACCGAACTAGACTCGTTTTTGATCGACATCACAGCCGATATTTTTGCCAAGATCGATGACGAGACAGGCGATCCGCTCGTAGACAAGATTCTGGATGCGGCTGGACAAAAAGGCACGGGCAAGTGGACTGTCCAGAGTGCTTTCGATCTGGGCGTCCCCATTCCTACAATGATTGCGGCTGTGACAGCACGAGTCATGTCTTCTTACAAAAAAGAGCGGGTTGCTGCTTCACAAATACTGACGACATCGAGCCAAGCGAAATATGATGGCGATCGCGCCGAATTCACCAATGCCGTGCGGGATGCGCTATATTGCTCCAAAATTTGCTCTTACGCTCAGGGAATGGCGCTGTTGGCGGCTGCCTCTAAAGAATTTAAGTATGAGTTAAACCTCGGTGAGATTGCGCGGATTTGGAAAGGTGGCTGTATTATTCGTGCCGTCTTTTTAGACAAGATCAAAAATGCCTTTGTGCGCAATCACGAGCTACCAAACTTGCTCGTCGATCCAGACTTTAAGCAAACGATCTTAACCAAAGAGGCAGCATGGCGCAAAGTCGTGCAGGCAGCAGCACAGTTGGGGATTGCCATCCCTGCCTTTAGCGCTTCTCTAGACTATTTTGATAGCTATCGCCGCGATCGCTTGCCCCAAAACCTCACCCAAGCCCAACGCGATTACTTTGGCGCTCACACCTACGAACGGATCGACAAGCCCGGTTCTTTCCATACGGAATGGACAAAATAAGTCAAAATTAAGTGATTATTCCTTGCCCCTCTTCTAGGCATTTAGACTACAGTGTAAACACAAGTCGGACTTACCCCCTTTAATTCCCCCTTGTCCAAGGGGGAATCGGGAATCTGGTTTCCTCCCTTTTACTAGGAGAGGGTTAGGGTGGGGTAATCTTGTTTGGGCATAGTAGCTTCTAGACATTGTAGAAGAGGGGCTTTTGTGGCTAGTAAGCATTTAGTACTAAGGTTTATTACGTGGACATCCTGCGATCGCTTCCTATAGGGCTTTATCTAGAACAGCCAATTACTTGGCTGCACAGACTCGATCCGCGAATTAAACTATTTGCACTGTTAACCTTTTTGCTCTCCCCGATCCAAGCCAATCAAGCATGGCGAATCTCGATGGTGGGCATCTTAATTGTGCTGACGTTATCAACCCGAGTACCTTGGCGCGTCTGGAAACAGCAGATGGGTTTGCTGCTATTACTGGCTTCTATGACCTTACTGATTGCCACCTTTTCGCCCGATGGCTTAAATGTCAACCCTCAGCCCCGTCGCCCTTCTATTGACAGCATTGCGCTCGCATCCCCAATCAAGCCGATCGCATCCCAAGCATCCCCAACTCCTGCACCTGAGGTACAACCTGCTCCTGCCCCAACATTGCCCCAACCAAACCCTTATAAATACGTCCTATGGAAAGCAGGGGGGCTGCAAGTAACGAGGCGATCGCTCGATCTTGGCATTCGGGTCAGCACGCTAATTTTCACCTTTCTCTATTCGCCCACCCTATTTTTATTAGTCACCTCCCCCGAGGAAATAACCGCAGGCATCACAGCCTTAACGCTACCGCTACGCCGCTTTCGCATTCCCATCGTCGAAATTACGCTGACCTTGACCTTAGCTTTGCGGTTTGTCCCCTTAGTTTTAGAAGAGGTGCAGAATTTAGTCAGAGCAATACGCACGAGGGCAATTAACTGGAAACGCTTGGGATTCAAGCGCTCAACCCAAATTTGGCTCTTGTTGTCAGAAAGGCTGATTGACAATTTGTTTATCCGAGCCGATCAGACCGCAAGTGCTATGCAAATTCGCGGGTTTACGACACCTAATACCCATCAAGTTCGCTGGAATCCGCTTAAACTCGTATTTCGAGATGTATTAACCGCCCTAATCTTACTGCTAGCTTGGGGAGTGAGGCTTTGGCTAGCTGGTGAGGGCTAAAGAAATTGTCAGAATTACGAATTTCATAGATTATGAAATTACACGGATGTTTATCTTTTCCATAAATCAGAGAACTCCTTTAATCCGTGATTCTGACCTTTGCTTGATAAAATGAGCTAATGAGCACTACCAGATCCCCCCTTAACCCAACCTTGACCGAAATTTTAGATCGCCTCCAAACAGGTGGGGCACTCCTACCTGAGTCTAAAGAAAATCTCATGGAGGTGGTTGGCATTCTCAAAAGCTACGGTCATGTTTTGGATGCTTATTGGCGGAACTTGACCTATATTTCCGAAAGTCAATTTTTAGTACTTTTCCCCTTCTTTAAGTACTTTAACGGTGATGTTTCGGCAAAAAAATTACTTCAACATTTGTGGCACGATCGCATCAATCTTGAGTTTTCAGAATATTGCATGAGAGCGATGCTCTGGCATGGCGGCGGTGGGCTCGATAAATATTTAGACTCCGAAGATTTTAGTCAGAAGGTGGAAGTGGCGATCGCTGCCAAACTCAAGGGAAATTTCTTGATGCAAGGGCTACACCGCCTATTTCCCAATTTTCTGCCCGAACAGATGCGACAAATGGCGTATTATCATGCGCTTGGCTTTTTTTGGTCATTTATGTCGCCAATGTTTTTAGATCTGAGCGATCGCTACGATCGTGGCGAAATTCAAACTATTGCCGATGTAGTGAATCACGTAATTGCTGGCTTGGTAGGGGCGGCAGCAAAGCCTTTTACCTATACCGTCAAAATTAAAGGGCAAGATTATGAGATCGTGCCCGCTTCCGCAGGGCTAAATTTTCTCAACGATACGGCGATTCCCTATGTAGAAGCTGTCTTTTTCCGTTCTTTTCCTTTTCGTGGCACGATCTCTTATAACGCGCAAGACAATTTTAGGGATAACGCTTTGGTGCAAAAAATCCCCTATGAAATTTCACAGTTCAACTATGGTGTTTTGTACGCCGATCCCTTACCAGTGGGTGGAGCTGGAATTCCACCCACATTATTGATGCAGGATATGCGTCATTTCTTGCCTCAATACCTACATGATTTCTATAAGTTAGGCGTTCGCGGCGAAGTCGATCTGCGCGTAAAAATTTGCGTATCGTTTCAGAAGTCCATGTTTTGCGTAACGACTGCTGCAATTAAAGCCCTAGCTCCCTTCCCGATCGATACCCAAGAACCCGAACAGCAGGCAGCCAATCGCAAATATTTACAGGGATGGCTCAAACGTCTGGCGGCATCGCGCATCCTAACTGTCCAAGATATTAGTGTTCTGAACGTTTAGTGTTAAAAGAAGTCTGAGACACAAATGGTAGGCTAAACAGTAAGTAATTTTTGTTGTAGCTTTGCCATGCCACGTTACCAAGAAGCCCCCCTCACCAGTCTCGCCCAAGGATTAGAGCGAGAGAGTGCCGATTACATAAAAAAACTTGTGGCACTTTTAAATACGGGAACCAAGCCAACTCGCAAAGCCGATTTGATCGCTTTGGTTTGTGAGTCTATGCAAGGTAAAAAGCTGCAAAGTCTTTGGTCGCAACTCGACAAGCTCCAACAGGCAGCGATCGCCGAGGTCGTCCATTCCTCCAGTCCTTTCTATCAACATGATGCTTTTGTCGCCAAGTATGGGGAAGCCCCTAATTGGGGTAGTAGCAGCACTTACGGATGGAATCGCGAACCTTCCTTATTGTGTCTATTTTTTTACCAGGATGAGATGCCACCCGATCTTAAGCTGGCTCTGCTCAAGATTGCGCCCAAGCCCAAACCGACGCTCATAAAACAAGCAGGCGATAGTCTGCCTGAGACGGTCATGATTCGGCATGAACCGCGTTACACGAATCTGAGGGAAGGACGAAAAATAATTATCAAAGAGGCTCCATTAACGGTATGCGAAATGGAACGCTCAGCCCCTCACGATTTGGGCGGCATCTTACGATTGATTCAATCTGGGAAAATTAGTGTTAGCGATAAAACTTCCCTGCCAGGTGCGGCATCGATCAAAGCGATCGCGGCAATACTCCAAAACAAAGACTTTTATGACGACGAACAGCGCAAACAGCGTGCTGATGCCAAGAGTTATTTTGAGGAAATCGGTGCAATTAAAGCTTTTGCTTGGGCAATGCTCGTACAAGCAGCTAACCTAGTTGAGATCTCCAATAAGAAGTTAGTCCTCTCAAAAGCGGGACTCAAGGCATTACAAGACCCTCCTGCCAAAACCATCCAAACGATTTGGAAACGCTGGCTCAAAACAACATTGCTCGATGAATTTCGTCGCATCGATCATATCAAAGGTCAAACAGGCAAAGGGGCACGAAGTATGACCGCTGTAGCAGGCAGACGGGCTGTGATTAATACGGTGCTGACAGAATGTCCAGTGGGAATGTGGATCGCTTTTGATGAGTTTTCTCGCTTTATGCTGGCAACCAACCGCAGATTTGAGGTTACGCGATCGGCCGAACATCTCTACATTAGCGAATCGGGTTATGGCAATTTATACGATTCTGGCGATTGGAAAATCTTGCAAGAACGCTACATGCGTTGCTTGTTGTTTGAGTATGCCGCAACGCTCGGCATTATTGATGTGGCATATATCGACCCCGGTCAAGCAGAGCAAGGCTTTAGCTCTTTTTTTGGAGCAGAGGATTTCACTTTTCTCAGTCGCTATGATGGCTTAATGTACTTCCGCCTCAACTCTTTGGGTGCTTATTGCTTGGATCTGCAAAAGGAGTACGTTCCTTCTGCGATTCCCTCTCGTCCTGTTTTGCAGGTGCTGCCTAATTTAGAGATCGTGGCAAGTGGTGAGGGCTTGACATCCGTAGATACGCTCGTTCTCGACCTTTATACAGAGAAAGTCTCGGATGTTGTCTGGCGACTCGATCGCCAAAAACTCTTTACAGCCCAAGAGAGTGGACATTCGATTGACGAGTTGCTAGATTTTTTGACGGCAAAGAGCAGCACAGCGCTACCTCAGACCGCAACACAATTTTTCTCAGATGCCAAAGAGCGCACAAATAGTCTGCGAGATCTGGGAACAGCAAAACTGATCGAATGCAATCAAGCGAATTTGGCAGTACTGATTGCCAATGATTCCCGCACCAAGAAGTTCTGTCAGTTAGCAGGCGATCGCCATTTGGTCGTTCTCTCTGAAAACGAAACTAAATTTCGTAGTGCTCTGCGCCAAATGGGTTACGTCATCCCACTATCTAGATAGGAAAGAACTTACAGGCGCTTGCTTAGAATATAAGTCACAAATTGACAGTATTCTGGGTACTGCCCGTTTATATTCTTACGGCTCCAGTCGCTAATTTTTTTTGCAATTTCAGTTTTTGACCAATTTTTGTTCGGGAATAGTTTGTTTAACTCCTCTATCACTGTATTTAATGCATTTCGGCGATTTGCCTTCAACGTTTGCATGTTGAGATTGAGCGTATCAGATTCCATATTAAGATTGAGCGTATCAGTCAGATCTTTCTGCACATTTTCATCATCTGAGTAAATATCACCATTACTTCTGTATTTGATATAGTCTTCACAATTTCGAACGGGATCGGCAGGATTGATCGTCAGCATAGTGTTTCCCTGTCTAGCATTACAGTGCTGTAATGCCAATCGGCTTCCTCGGTTTCCAGCACAAGAAGCTAGGTGATTCTTGTAGTCTAATTGCCGTGCAGGGTTTACATCTATCGGTTCCCAGTGAGCTATTTCCATATTAGACTCTGAAATCCTCTGCATACAGAAGCAACAGATATATCCTTGCTCAATCAACAGAGATTTTTTAAGAGGTTCTTTGGGGCGATAATCTGCATAGGTTGCTCCTTTAGTTAGTCGATATTTGAGCAAATCAGGTGGTTCTGAACCCTTGATAATTCGTTTCATCCGATTCTATGAAAAAAGTCAATCAGTGTGTTAGCTCTGATAATTTCTGGGTCGTTTTGTCCAAGCTTTTTTGATAGCTCTTGCAGCTTTTCCTTTGCTTCTTCTATCTCGTCGCGATCGATTAAATCGAAGCAAGCATCTAACTCTTGTTTTATTTCTGGAATTCGCTCTTCTACGCCCATTAATTCATATAAAATCGAATTACTATCTCTGCCGTATGTATAGGGTGTATTCTCTACGAGTTTAAAGTCTTCCAGAATAAACACATTCTCTTTCCTTACATTACTAAGAACTTGCGGCGAGTGCGTAGTAACGATGAATTGTAAATTAGGGAATGTTTGAGTAAGCGCAGGTATAATTCTCCTCTGCCACTGAGGATGTAAGTGCAATTCTATTTCATCAATCAAGACGATACCACTACCCTGTAAAGGATTCTCTAAGCTAGGATTTGCGATCGCTAATCTTCTAGCCAAGTCTCCAATCATTGCCAATAAGTTTTTCTCCCCATCAGAAAGTTGATTAAGAACTAGCTCTTGCCCTTGCTTTTTAAGTACTATCTCCATTCGGGATCGTTTGACCTTTAAATCCGTAAAATCAGGCAAGATGGATATGATTGATTCTCTTACAGCATCTAGCTCCTTATCTTGATAGCCAAAATTATCTGCCTTATGTTCAAGTTCTAAATCTTCTTTTTGCTTGAACCATATAAAAAAATCTTCAAAACTGATTTTCTTATTGATAGCATCTTTGTAAGCAAGCAACTGAGGTAGTCTATGAAGTATATTGCGATTATCAACCTCCCTCTTTAAAGGTGAATAACTAACCTTACGATCCGTAGTATAGTAGACAACTAATGGAATGTTGTGGGCTCGATCTTTTTCTATCTTTGTTAAGATGAAACTACTAAAATCTTGTGTTGCTTGAAAATCACTACGTTCCTTGTCAAGAGATGCTTCTTCACTACTACCAACAGGATAAGAAAAGCAATATACAAGCTTTTTCAATTCTCTAGAATATTCTCCAAGAAATGATATTGAGATAGTATTTAAAGTATTTTTACAACTATTAGAAATATCGCTTTCACTGAAAAATACAGGGTCGATTTCAGTAGAATTAGTATAGAGAGGACGTATAACTTGAAGTAGGAGAATAGAAAGACAATCAAGAATACTAGACTTACCAGAGCCATTTATGCCGATCAGGACGGCTAGATTAGAGGGAAATTTAAGCGTGAGATCTTTGAAGCCTCGAAAGTTTTGGATATGCAGTTCTTCTATGCGCATAGATTAACCTTGTGGGGGTAGTAACATAATATTTTAGCTGCCTTATGAGTTGGTTTTGAGCTTATGACCTATATTGCTGAGAATGCCTTGATCGTGCAGAGCGATCGCTCCATTTTATTAGAAGTTCACGCACCAACTGCTGAGAAAGCTAGAGCCGCGATCGCCCCCTTTGCGGAACTGCTCAAAAGTCCCGAACACATTCATACCTATCAGATTACCCCCCTAAGTATTTGGAATGCTCGTGCGACAGGCATGGCGATCGCGGAAATGCTCGCGGCACTGCAAACCTATGCCAAATATCCTGCCCCTGAAGCAGTTCTGCAAGAAATCCAGATTTTAGGTGAGCGTTACGGACTGACTGCGATCGAGCGACTAGAGACTACAGAATTCACAGAATCAGAATCTTTATCACAAATTCCCTCCCTACAATTGCGCGTTGCCAGTTTGCCTCTCGCTGAGTTATTAGTCAGAGACGATCGCGTTAAGGCATTTTTAGGAGTTCGGCTCGATCCGTTGCGATTCCAAATTGACCCAGTCGATCGCGGATTGATTAAGCAGGCACTGGTTGCCGTAGGCTATCCCGCCGAAGACATGGCTGGCTACATTGCAGGGGACGCTCTAGCGATCGCCCTGCGACCGCAAACCCAATCTGGTCAGTCTTTTAGCTTGCGTACCTATCAAAAAGAAGCAGCCGAAGCTTTTTATCAATCGGGTCGCGTTCGAGGGGGCAGTGGCGTGATTGTGCTCCCCTGTGGTGCGGGGAAAACCATTGTCGGCATGATTGCCATCAGTCTCGTGCAGCAAAACACCCTAATTCTCACAAGCAGCCTTACATCTGTGCACCAGTGGCGAAGAGAATTGCTCGATAAGACCGATCTGCCTGAAGACGCGATCGCGGAGTACAGTAGCGAGTCCAAGCAAACCGCACCCGTGACGCTTTCCACCTATCAAATGTTGACCTATCGTTCTCAAAAAGAAGGCGACTTCCCTCACTTTGAGTTGTTTAATGCCCAAGCTTGGGGCTTGATTATCTATGATGAAGTTCACCTGTTGCCCGCACCTGTATTTCGGATCACGGCGGAATTACAAGCAAGGCGAAGGTTAGGACTGACTGCCACATTAATTCGCGAGGACGGGAAGGAAGGGGATGTGTTCGCCCTGATTGGGCCTAAGCGTTATGATGTGCCTTGGCGGGAGCTAGAGAGTCAGGGATTCATCGCGATCGCCGAATGTACGGAAATCCGAATCGCACAGACGGAAGCGCGTCAAATGGAATATGCACTAGCACCGCGAAGGATGCAGTTTCGGATTGCCGCCGAAAACCCCTCTAAATTTGAAGTCGTTCAAACTTTGCTGACCAAAGAAGCAGGGCATCGCATTCTGGTTATCGGAGAATATATCGATCAATTGGAAGAGATTGCCAACCTCACCCAGTTGCCCTTAATTACTGGCAAAACCAAGCAAAGCGAACGCGATCGCCTCTATGAAGCCTTTCGTCATAAACAAATTGCAGGGCTAATTTTATCGAGGGTCGGCAACTTCGCCGTAGATTTGCCCGATGCCGATGTACTCATTCAAGTGTCAGGAAAATACGGTTCTCGCCAAGAAGAAGCCCAAAGGCTGGGGCGAATTTTGCGACCAAAAGCCGATCGACATCACGCCCATTTCTATAGCCTCGTTACGCTTCAGACCTGTGAAGAAGAATTTGCCCGTCATCGCCAACTTTTTTTGACCGAGCAAGGTTACACCTATCATATTGCGATCGCCGATCTTGGCAAAAATCATCCAAAATAGTTATGGTGTGCGTATAGACTAGAGAAAACTAAGTTTTAACTTCATCGCTCTATGGGAATCATACTGGCAGGAGATGTAGGTGGCACAAAAACCCTATTGTGCTTAGCCGAGCCACAAGCAGAAGGGAACCCTAAAGTTTTATTCGAAGCACGTTATCCTAGTGCTTCCTACGAGCACCTATCCTTAATGGTTCGGGTCTTTTTACATCAAGCACAGGAAGAACTGGGCTATGAGCCTCAGCCAAGTAAAGCATGTTTTGGCATTGCTGGCCCCGTGATTGATGGAACTTCCGAGCTAACCAATCTGGGCTGGTTATTAGAGTCCCAGCATCTTAGCGAAGAACTAAATATTGAGGGTGTGAAATTAATTAATGATTTCGCCGCGATCGGGTATGGGGTGTTGGGAATGCAGAAGTCCGATCTATATACCCTACAGGAAGGCAAAGCGATCGCCAAAGCCCCGATCGCCATTCTTGGGGCAGGCACAGGTTTAGGACAAGCATTCTTGACATGGCGTGGGAACAGCTATGACGTTTATGCATCAGAGGGCGGTCATGCTGATTTTGCACCGCAAACAGAGATAGAAATTGGTTTATTGAAATATCTGTTGTCACGTTATTCGCGCGTGTCCGTGGAACGGGTGGTTTCAGGTAGGGGGATCGTTGATATCTATCAATATCTTAGAGATAGTGAATTTGCGCAGGAGTCCGAGCAAATCTGCGACTTGATTCACAATTGCGATCTAGGTAAATCAGACCAAGATCCAGCCGCCGCGATCTCTGCCGCCGCCTTGGCAAAAGAGGATGTGATCTCAGAGCAAACCATGCTTCTATTTACCAAATTGTATGCTTCAGAAGCTGGGAATATGGCATTAAGACTCCTTCCCTATGGTGGGCTATATATTGCTGGTGGTATTGCTCCTAAAATTTTGCCCCTGCTGCAACAGCCGCAATTCTTAGCAGCAATCAAACGTAAAGGCAGAGTCAGTTATCTATTGGATAACATTCCCATTCACATCGTTACCCATGCTGGAATCGGTTTGATTGGAGCCATGCTTTATGCCGATCGCCTCTAACTCGACCTCAAAACATCTTACCTGCAAGATGCATGCGCTATGGGAAAACGAAAATTCATAAAGGATGGCGCTATAAACTGAAAATTTAATGTAAACTGCTTGTATTAAGTATAGAGAGATCGAAATTTTCCTGAGCGATCGCGAATATGTTCAAAAAGATCGGCATCCGTACTGTACTCGTCTTTTTATTTACGATCCAAACGGTGGGTGTCGTCGGACTCGTCAGCTATCTTTCGCTCAAGAATGGCGAGCAAGCTGTAAACGATGTTGCCAATCAACTGCGGGAAGAGCTATCGATCCGCATAGACGATAAGCTCAAAACCTATGTCACCATTCCCCATAGAATTAATGATTTGAATGCCAATGCCCTAGCCAAGGGAGAAATTGACCTCTTGAAAGCCAAAGGAGTGAATTTCTTTTGGCAGCAAATGCAACTGTTTCCCGCAATCAGCTATGTCTATTGCGGGAGCGAACAAGGGGAATTTCTAGGGGTAGGGAAACTTGCTGACGATCGCTCGCTCCGACTTGTTACGGGGAGTCCAAGCACAAAGTTCCTGCGTTCCTACTACAGTTTAGATGCAACGGGAAACCGTGCCCAATTGACTAAAGTCAGCGATAAGCCCTACGACCCTCGCGTTCGTCCTTGGTATAAAGCGGTGAAGGCTGAGGGGAAAACAACTTGGAGCGACATCTATTTAGATACCAATACGCAACTACCAACCATCACAGGGGCAACACCAGCCTTCAATCCCCAAAATGGTGCCTTGGTTGGGGTCTGTGCCGTGGATTTCTTTTTACCGAAGGAAGTCAGTCAGTTTTTAATCACGCTAAAATTGGGAAAGACTGGTCATGCGTTTATTATGGAACGCTCTGGTTTGCTGGTAGCAACTTCAACGGGGGAATCACCAACCATTGGCAGCGAACCAAACTTTAAGCGCTTGTCAGCAACGGAAAGTCAAAATCTCCCGATCCGCTCAACGGCGACCTACCTTCGCGATCGCTTTGGTAACGATCTGCAGCGCATCAACGAAAATCAACAACTCGACTTTGTTTGGAACAACCAACGCCAATTTGTCCAAGTATTACCCTTTAAAGACGGTCGCAATTTAGACTGGCTGATTGTCCTAGTAATTCCCGAATCTGATTTTTTAGATCGCATTCATGCAAATACTCAAACCACGATTCTACTTAGCTCATTGGCGATCGCGGTGGCAGTTCTCATTGGGATTGTCGCTGCTGGTTGGATTGTGAAGCCGATCGCCGATCTGAATGTAGCTGCCAAATCTCTCGCAGAGAACGATGAGCATACAAGGGTTGATATCCGTCGTCGTGACGAAGTGGGAGAACTCGCGCAATCGTTCAATAGGATGGCAGAGTGCATCCATCAGTCTTTTGTCTCTTTACGCGATCGCGAAACCCAGCTCAAGCAATTCCTTGATGCTATGCCCGTAGGGATTTTAATTGTCAACCCACAGGGCGAACCCGATTACATCAATCAAGCGGGACAGTTATTGTTCGGACAGGATATCGATCGCAGCAATCCAGCTTCAGCAAGTTATCAGTTCTATTTGGCTGGCACTACAGAACCTTATCCCGAAGAGATTGCCCCCCTATCTCAGGCTTTACAAGGGAAAAGCATTGCCACAGACAACATCGAACTGCGTCGCCAAAATCAAGTAATTCCATTGGAAGTACAGGGAACGCCCATTTATGACGAGGCGGGAAATATTACCCATGCGATCGTGGTCTTTCAGGACATCACCGAACGCAAACAAGCTGAGAAACTACGCGAAGACTACAACCATACCCTTGAGCAACAGGTTGCAGAGCGCACGGTAGAATTAGAGAAAGAAATTACCGAACGCAGAGCCGTAGAACTATCTCTCACTAAGAGCGAAGCCCGCAGTCATGCAATTCTTTCAGCAATCCCCGATTTGATGTTCAATGTCACTGGCGATGGCATTTACCTAGGGTATATTTATTCTGATAATACCATCGATCTATTGCCTTCAGATTTCGATCCTGTGGGGAAACATATTTCGCAATTTCTGCCTGAGGAAATCTGCGATCGCCATCTCTTTCACATGCATCAAGCCCTGATCACGGGGAAAATTCAGATTTACGAGCAGCAAGTCCTTGTCAATGGCAAGTTGCAAGATGAGGAAGTTCGCATCGTGGTTAGCGGTCAAAACGAAGTACTGTTTATGGTTCGCGATATCAGCGATCGCAAACAAGCAGAAGCGGCTTTATACAAAAAGAATGCCGAGTTAGCGAGTGCTTTAGAGGAACTAAAGAATACCCAAAAGCAACTGGTAGAGTCAGAAAAGAATGCTGCGCTGGGAGGCATGGTGGCAGGCATCGCCCATGAAGTGAATACTCCTGTTGGCAGTAGTTTAATGGCAGCTTCCATTCTTGACAATGCTACTCGGAAGTTTAAGGAATCTTTCGATCGCGGCGAACTCAAGAAATCCAGCTTGCAGGCCTATTTAGAAAAAGCCAAAAGTAGTTGTGAAATTCTATTAGCGAACTTACAACGTGCTGCGGAACTGATTCAGAACTTTAAGCAAGTTGCTGTCGATCAGGCGAGTTTAGAACAGCGTACCTTTGCCGTCAAACAATATATCGAAGGGGTTCTAATTAGTCTGGAACCTCAACTCAAACATACACCGCATAAAGTTAGCGTACATGGGGATGCTGAAATTGTGATGCGGAGCTACCCAGGGGCATTTTCGCAAATTGTCACCAATTTAGTGATGAATTCTCTGACGCATGCCTATCACGGCATTGATAAGGTAGGGCAGTTGCGTTTCGATCTGACCCAACAAGAGGACAATGTCCTGATTACTTATTCTGATGATGGCAAAGGGATTCCAGCCGAAAGTTTAGCCAAAATTTTTGAGCCGTTTTTCACCACCGCCAGAGATAGAGGAGGCAGTGGGCTTGGCTTACATATTATCTACAATCTTGTAACGCAGAATCTGAAGGGAACCATTGTCTGTGAAAGCGAAATTGGTGTAGGCACAAAATTTACGATCGCCTTGCCCCTAAAGCTAGAGTTAGAAGAAAGGAAGATATAGATCCCATAGCCCATATTCATAAATTATTCATTATTATTGTATAATATTTTGACTACACTAATTTGACTGCACTGCTACAGCCCTCCTTAATCGTTAATGAACGTAGTATGGGCTTTTAGCCCCTGCAGGCAAGATGTCTGCGCTACTAAATTAATTACAACTCCTTTAGGATTGCTATATTAAACCCATGTTTCAGTTGATCGGGCTCAAGGATTACTTACTTACTTTTGTGCTGGCACTTTCTGTCCCCAATGCCATCATGAATGCGAGAGCGATAAGTCAAATCAGCGCTGTTGCAGAATTGCCCTCCATGATTGCTGATTTAACCTCCCCTCCACATACAAATCCTATAAAACGATATCCTTTGGATCTTCGCGATCGCGTAGTTTCAGATAGCGATTTCTTTCTGTTTCGCGATCGCTTGCGGCAGGCAATCCGCGATCGTGATGCCAAATTTATTCGCGCTATCTCCGATCCTAAGATTCGATTATTAGAAGCCGATCGTCCGACTAGGTTAACCTTTGACGATCTACAGATTGACGATCCAAATGCTGAATTTTGGGCAAATATAGAGAAAGCAATGGCAATTGGCTGTGCAGAGAATACAAACTACTGGATTTGTCCAAATGTATTCCTAGTGTTGCATGACAATTATGCTGTGGCGATCGTCGGTGAAAATATTAGCGTTTACGAGCACCCAAATGCTCAGAGTGCAGTAATTGCAGCTCTTTCTAACGAAGCCGTAAAAAAGACTCCCTTAACGGACAAAAATTCGTATCTAAGGGAAGAACGCAAAAATGGTTGGATCGGTATAACTTTATCGAATGGACGATCTGGATTCGTTCGCTCCCGTTATGCATATTCTGAACTTGGTTATCGTGCTTCCTTCGAAAAATTTGAGGGTGAATGGAAGATGGTATCTTTTCTTGTAGGCGATTAAATAAAATACATCCAAAATCAACATAAGAAAGAAGTTATGTAAATGCATGATTTTCGTTAAAAAATCTAGGGATTAAGCTAGATTAAAATTTAATCGCTTTTTTATGGTATTTTTCTCTTTAAATTTGCCCATATTTAAAGATTTAAGAGTAAGATGAGCTTAAGAAATAAAGCTAAGATAAATCTTAGAATATAGCAGCAAAACGGGGCGATCGATGGTGTCTACAGATAATGATGAACTAGTTTTCACAGAAGAAGATGAGGAGTTAACTTTTGTAGATGAGGAAGATGAGAAATCTTCTAATCTTGATATTCAGGATCGATCGCCTGAAGATCGTGCAGCAATTCCGTCATTGCAGCGGGGATCGAAATGGAAAGTTTTGATCTGCGATGACGATCGCTCTGTACATGCAGTCACAAAACTGGCATTAGACGGCTTTAAGTTTGCGGGCAAAGGACTAGAGATCGTTTCAGCCTTCTCTGGTTCGGAGGGTATTAAAGTTATGGAGCAGCAACCTGACATCGCCGCCATCCTTCAAGATGTGGTGATGGAAACCAATGATGCGGGGTTGCGAGCCGTCAAACATATCCGTGAAGTCTTGAAAAATCACTTAGTACGAATTATCCTGCGGACAGGTCAGCCAGGGGACTTTCCAGAATCCTCGGTAATTGTGAACTATGACATTAATGACTACAAATCAAAAACAGAGCTAACCGAACAGAAACTATTCACAGCCCTAATTTCTAGCCTACGAGCTTACAGTGGGGTGATTCATCTTGCTGAAAGCCGTCAAGAGCTGGCAAAGCTCAATACCCAACTCAAATCATTTAATCAGAATTTAGAAAAACTCGTACGAGAACGTACAGCGGAGCTAGAAGTTGCCAAGGTCGCAGCAGAGAGTGCGAATAAAGCCAAAAGTCAGTTTCTTGCCAATATGAGCCACGAACTGCGAACTCCTTTGAATGGAATTCTCGGCTATGCCCAAATCCTGAAGCGTAGTAAAGACCCAGAAAAGCACCAAGATGGCTTAGAGATTATCCAGCGTAGCGGACAACATCTCCTGACTTTAATCAATGACATTCTCGATCTCTCTAAAATTGAAGCCGATAAATTAGAACTTCATCCGACTGAGTTTGACTTAGCCGAGTTCCTCAAGAGTCTGATTGATATTTTTACCATCCAAGCAAGTAGCAAAGACGTAGAGATTCTCTATAAGCCGATTGGACAAATTCCAGAAATTGTGAAAGGAGATGATAAACGGCTGCGGCAAATTTTGTTTAACCTGCTGGGTAATGCCGTCAAGTTTACGGACAGAGGTACTGTCACGCTGGTGGTTCAAAGTACGGGCAACAATAGAATACGCTTTGATGTCATAGACAGTGGCGTGGGCATTGCACCTGAGGACTTACCCAAGGTGTTCCAATCGTTTGAACAGGTGGGTGATAAGGCAAAAATGCATTCAGGTACAGGACTAGGTTTACCGATTAGCAAGCGGCTTGTCGAAATGATGGGAGGAGCGCTACAGGTAACCAGTACCCTCGGGCAAGGGAGTACGTTTTGGCTAGAAATCGATTTACCTGCTGCCGCGAATTCGGAAAATACAGCTCAGATGCAGAGAAGGCTGCTTGACATCATTGGCTACAAAGGGAAGAAACGCAAAATTGTGGTGGCAGATGCCAAACCATCAGACCGTTCAGTTCTAGTAGATATGCTTTCGCCACTTGGATTTGAAACGATCGAAGCCGTCGATGGCATTGATAGCTTGCGAAAAACAGCGGCGAGTCTCCCTGATGCCCTCTTACTAGATTTGAATATGCCCAATGGGGATGGCTGCGCGGTTACCCGTAAACTACGTCAGACGCCTAGATTTAAAGAGACGGTCGTAATTACAATCTCAGGGGATGTATTTGAAAGCGATCGCCAAAAGAGTATAGCCGCTGGTTGCAATGATTTTATTCCCAAACCAGTCACGATGAAGACCTTAATGGATGCGCTACAAACCCATCTGGGCATAGAGTGGGAATACCGAGATGAGAGAGCTACTCCAGCGATCGCGGCTAAACCCGCCATGGCAAGTTCTGTACCCGCAAATTTAGTGTTACCTCCAGATCGAGTCATGCAGGAACTACTGGAACTTGCAGAAATGGGCGATCTAGAACTACTACAGGAGCGTGCCGAAAATTTAGAAAAATCCGATCGGAGACTGCAACTGTTTGCAGGGGAAATTATTAAATCTGCTAAAGGATTCCAACTTCGTAAAATTTTAGACTATCTCAACGCCCAGATGGAGGCAAAAGCATCATGACAGAACCAAAACAATCTAGTGGCACAATTTTGGCAGTGGATGATAATCCCACCAACCTAAGCGTACTTGTCGATTTACTCAAAGCAGATGGGTTTAAAGTGCTGGTTGCCGATCGTGGAGAATTAGCAATTAAACAGCTTCAACGCGTCCAACCCGATATGATTTTGTTGGATGTGATGATGCCTCCAGGCATCGATGGCTTTGAAACCTGCCGTCGCATTAAGGCAAATCCTGAGACTCAAGACATTCCCGTCATTTTTATGACAGCACTCTCTGATACTTCCAATAAATTAGAGGGCTTCTCGGTTGGTGCGATCGACTATCTGACCAAACCGATTGATGGCGAAGAGGTACTAGCCAGAGTCAGAACCCACTTAGCGATCGATAGTCTTAGAAAGACCCTAATTGCCCAAAATTCCTCTTTACAGACAGAAGCTTCTCCTACGCTAGCATCCTCAACGGGTAGTTCCATTGGAAATCCTAAGCTATTAAGAGAGAAGTTTACTCAAAGTTTCGATACCATCTCGCAGATTAAGCCTCAGCTTGCTGCTAGTTATTGGGAGCTTTTAGCGTCCCTAGAGCAAAATCTTAAAGAGATCCAGCAGGAAATTTTGGGAGATGTGGTAGAGAACCCTAAACCAAAGCAGCCTGCCATAGAAATTGACACAACTGGAATTATAAACCCTTGGCGAGAACTGCTACAAAATAAGATCACCTTAGAACAAGCGATCGCTACGCTTGTCGATCCTAAGGGAAATGTCGCACTCAACTTAATTGATGCAGAAATTAGCACCCGATTCACCAAAGAATTTAAAGGTATACGGCATCTACCGGCTTTGATTCCGCTTCTACTTTGGCAGGGATATTACTATCTCGGCTGTCCAATTGAAATTCCAGATCTAGAACTTCAGAAACTGAGTGACTTAATTCGAGTCAAAATAAAACTTGTGCGTGTCAGTGCCAAAAGCTGTACAGCTTGGTTCGCCGCCCGATTTAACAATGCATCTTGACTTGGGTTGCGCTCGGTTCGCTCTTCACTGAAAGGATTTCTAAATTTCTCTTCGCCGCATAAACAACTCAAATTCCAATCTTGCCTAGGGATTCTAGGACAATAATGCGAAGTTATCCATGGAAGAAATGCTTGAACTCTTGTGGATGTTGCAAAATTTATCATAGACAAAAATCTATGTAAAACATAAAAAATATTGATTTCTTTCTATGCATTTTGATCATATGATTACTCTATCGCAAGCATAGAAATACCTCTTTCGTTGTTTGCGAAAAATTTGGTAACTGATTCACAGTTAGTCATTAGGAATAACCTCCTTTTGATTAATACATGGTTTTCGAGCAACTTAAATTACATATAAAAATTCACCTCTCATCGCTCATGGCTTATCGACTATGGGAATGATGGGTGTTAAAGGAGATACTATGACAAAAAATTTTTATCAGATTTCTCGGCGCAAGTTCTTCACCGTTGCGGGAGCAGCAGCAACAAGTTCTGTACTCCTAAATGGATGCCTTGGCAATCCACCAGACGCGAGTGCACCTAAGCAAGGAACTACTCCAACTCAGACAGGATCGACAACTGCGGCAAATCCTGGCTCTAGCGAGGGACTAGAGACAACCACAGTAAAATTGGGATATATCCCAATTATCGAATCTGCACCTTTAATCATCGCTAAAGAGAAGGGTTTTTTTGCCAAGTACGGCATGACTGGCGTAGAGGTATCCAAACAGGCAAGTTGGGGCGCAGCTAGAGATAATGTCGAAATTGGTGCTGCGGGTGGTGGTATCGATGGCGGTCAGTGGCAGATGCCCATGCCCTACCTGATTTCCACAGGAAAAATTACGAAGGGGAATAAAGAGATTCCCATGTACGTACTCCTTCAGTTGAATACGCAAGGCAATGGTATTGCGATCGCGGGCAAACATAAGGGCAAAAATATTGGTTTGAAATTAGATGGAACCAAGTCATTGTTTGACAAACTTAAGGCAGATAATGCCAAATTTAAAGCTGCCTACACCTTCCCTGAGGTCAATCAAGATTTTTGGATTCGCTACTGGTTAGCAGCGGGTGGCATCAATCCCGATGCGGATGTCGAACTCGCGACTGTTCCATCAGCTCAGACCGTGGCAAACATGAAAACGGGTACGATGGATGCTTTCAGTACGGGCGATCCATGGCCCTATCGCATCGTGGCAGATAAAATCGGTTTCTTATCAGCCCTGACCGCTGAGATTTGGAAAAACCATCCTGAAGAATATTTAGCCATCCGCAGTGACTGGGTAAACAAAAATCCCAAAGCCACAAAAGCAATTTTGAAGGGAATTATGGAAGCGCAGCAATGGTGCGACAACTTCGATAACCGTAAGGAAATGTCAGAGATTTTGGCAAGACGTGAATACTTCGGCGTACCATTTGATGTTTTATTCCCGCCATATATGGGCAAATACGATATGGGTGATGGTCGTACGATCGATGATAAGTCGATGGCAGCCCTCTACTGGAAAGATGAGAGAGGCAGTGTTTCCTATCCCTATAAGAGTCACGATCTCTGGTTCTTAACTGAAAGCGTACGCTGGGGATTTTTACCACCCGAAACCCTCGATAACGCTAAGGCTCTAATCGACAAAGTGAATCGTGAGGATATTTGGAAAGAAGCCGCAAAAGAGGCAGGAATTCCAGCCGCAGACATTCCCACTAGTACTTCTAGAGGCATAGAGAAGTTCTTTGATGGCATTGAGTTTAATCCCGAAGACCCGAAAGCTTATCTCAAGAGTTTGAAAATCAAAAAAGTGAGCGTTTGACCTCTCCCCTAGCCCCTCTCCAAAACGGAGAGGGGGACAAGAATTATAAGCGTGGCATTACCTAGCTTCATCTCCCTACATTTTCCGCTTTTACAAACATACGAACATTAGAGGATTCTATGACTGCAATTCAGCGCCGCCCCAAAAGCAATTCTTTCGCCAATGTAGTGACAGCGCAACTTCAAAAGTTGTTACCAAATATTGTTCCTCCTCTGGTGGCGATCGCAATTTTCTTGGTGATTTGGCAGCTATTCACCATGCTTCCCGGCGCGATATTACCAGGTCCGATCAAAGTCGTACAACAAACCTGGATTTTGATTCTCTATCCTTTCTATGACAAGGGCGGTACGGACAAAGGTCTGTTTTGGCAGGTACTCGCCAGTCTGCAACGGGTAGCAATGGGTTATACCCTAGCTGCGATCGTCGGCATCAGTTTGGGGATTCTCGTGGGAACTAGTAAAGTCATGTCCCGTGCCCTCGATCCGATTTTCCAGTTTTTGCGTACAGTACCACCGCTAGCATGGGTTCCGATCGCCCTTGCCGCTCTCCAAAAAAACGAACCCGCAGCACTATTCGTAATTTTCATTACGGCAATCTGGCCGATTTTAATCAATACAGCCGTAGGCGTACAGCAAATTCCGCAGGACTACCGCAACGTTTCTAGAGTTTTAAAGCTCTCGCGTGCCAAGTTCTTCTTTAAGATTTTAATCCCATCAGCGCTCCCTTATATCTTTACGGGCTTGAGAATTGCGATCGGTTTGGCTTGGCTGGCGATTATTGCGGCGGAAATCGTGATGTCAGGAATTGTCGGTATCGGCTTCTTTATTTGGAACGCCTACACGAATGGAAACGTAAGCGAAGTGATTTTAGCGCTGTTCTACATTGGTGCAGTCGGTTTGATTCTCGACAAACTGATGGCGAAATTGCAAACGCTGATCGCGAAGGAGCAATAGGCTCGGTTTGACTTCGCTCGCTGACCCCACCCAACCTCCCCTTGGCAAGGGGAGGGACATCCAGAATAATCACTCTACATTCCATAAACCTATGCCTGAATTTGTTTCTGTCGATCGCATCGATAAAGTTTTTTCACTCTCGAATGGAGGCACTTACGTTGCCCTTAAGGATATCAGCCTCGAAATTAAGAAAGGCGAATTTATCTCCCTGATCGGTCACTCTGGTTGTGGCAAATCTACACTCCTCAATATGGTCGCGGGTTTGGACTTGCCCACCGAAGGGATTGTCATGCTAGAAGAAGAACGGATTAGCAGCCCAGGTCCCGATCGCATGGTGGTATTTCAAAACTATTCCCTTTTGCCTTGGCTCACGGTACGTCAAAATATTGCCCTCGCCGTAGAACAGGTCTTGGGACATCTCCCTAAAGCCGAGCAAGATAGCATCATCGAGCATAACATCAATATGGTGGGGTTGAGCCATGCTGCCGACAAACCACCCGGACAGCTCTCAGGGGGGATGAAACAAAGGGTGGCGATCGCCCGTGCCTTGTCCATTCGTCCCAAGTTATTGCTGCTAGATGAGCCTTTTGGCGCATTGGATGCCCTGACTAGAGGCAACCTGCAAGAGAAACTCATGGAAATCTGCGAAGAGAGCCATGTCACCGCAATTATGGTAACCCACGACGTAGATGAAGCGTTGTTACTCAGCGATCGCGTCGTCATGTTGACCAATGGGCCCGAATCCAAGATCGGACAAATTATGGAAGTCAATATTCCCCGTCCGCGCCATCGCTTGGAAGTCGTGAATCATCCCAGCTACTACAGTATGCGCAGCGAGATTATCTACTTTCTCAACCAACAAAAGAAGGACAAAAAATTTAAGGCTAGAAGCAAAACCGTTACCAGCCGATACGGCTTGGAGAAAGTCAACCTCGAAATTGGCTTTGTGCCCCTGACTGCCTGTGCGCCCTTAGCGATCGCCAAGGAAAAGGGATTTTTTGCCAAACATGGCTTAGATGAAGTCACCTTAGTGCGCGAACCTAGTTGGCGCGGTATTACAGATGGTCTAGCGAATTCCTATCTTGATGCAGCACAGGTTCCCGCTGGAATGCCGTTATGGTTAACCCTTGGCGGTAGGGATGGCAAGCCCATACCGATGACGACTTCGCTGACTCTGACGCGCAATGGCAATGGCATTACGCTCGGCAAGCAGTTTTTCGATCGAGGGGTGTTTACATTAAGTGATTTCAAACAGTCTTTATTGGAGACAAGCGATCGCGTTCACACCCTAGGCATGGTGCATCCATCCTCTTTGCATAACTTGCTATTACGCTACTGGTTGGCGGCTGGTGGCATTCACCCCGATCGCGACGTTAGCCTCACCACAATTCCACCCGCTCAAATGGTAGCCAACCTCAAGGCAGGCAATATTGATGGTTACTGCGTCGGCGAACCTTGGAATATCCGCGCTGCCACGGAAGGTATTGGCTACACGATCGCTACGGATTTAGAAATCTGGCTGGGACATCCTGGTAAGGTTTTGGGCGTGAGAGAAGAGTGGGCATTGGCCTATCCCAATACCCATTTAGCTCTGATTAAAGCCTTACTGGAAGCCTGCGAATATTGTGCGGATGACAACAATGCCGAAGAAATTCGTCAGGTTCTCTGCCGTCCCGAATATGTCGATACCGATCCTGAATATATCAATATTGGCAGTCCCGACCTCTATACTTGCTCTATAGACCAACCCCTCAGACAGTACGCACACCATCAGTTTTATGGAGTCGGACTCAATCGCCCCAGCCGTACCGAGCAACTCTGGATCATGACTCAGATGGCACGATGGGCAACGGTTCCATTCCCACGCAATTGGGTCGAGATCCTAGAGAGAATCTGTAGTGTTTCTGCTTTTAGTACTGCAGCGAGAGAACTGGGAATGCTGGAAGTTGGCTACAAACGCCCACCCATTCAGCTATTTGATGGCAGTATTTTCAATACTGACGATCCGATCGGGTATCTCAATAGCCTAGAAATCAAGAGCGACATTCACATTGCCGATGTCATTATTGACACACCCAGAGTCAAAGTTGCCTAGGAACCTCTCCCAGATTCTCCCCAATAATGAGAAAGCGTTTTTCTTGTCCCCCTCTCCTTGCAGGAGAGGGGCTAGGGGAGGGGTCTCTAAGATTATCCATTTAACATGAGTTTTTAAGAATTATGCAAGCAGTTCAGCCAATCCAAACCACAGACAAAGCCACAAAGCCTATGGAAAATCGTGAACCTTTTTTGACCATTGAAGGTGTGTCAAAAGTCTATCCCACTTCTCAACCAGAGGGTTATACGGTTCTCAAAGATGTCAATCTCACGGTCTATGAAGGTGAATTTATCTGCTTAATCGGTCACTCTGGCTGCGGCAAATCTACCCTATTAAATATGGTGTCAGGCTTTAATAAGCCAACCGACGGAGAAGTGCGATTGCAGTCCAAGCGCATTTCCGAGCCAGGTCCCGATCGCATGATGGTATTCCAAAATTATGCCCTGCTACCTTGGCTAACCTCCTTTGAGAATATCTATTTGGGTGTAGATTCTGTTTATCCCAATAAGTCAAAGGCAGAAAAAGATAAAATCGTGCGCGATCACTTGGCAATGGTGGGTCTGAGCGAAGCTGCTGACAAAAAGCCCACGCAGCTCTCTGGCGGAATGAAACAAAGGGTGGCGATCGCCCGTGCCTTAGCAATCCGTCCGCAGGTGCTGATCCTTGACGAACCTTTTGGCGCGTTAGATGCGATCACCAAAGAAGAATTACAAGAAGAACTACTTAAAATCTGGAACGACTACCGCTGTACCGTACTCATGATCACCCACGATATTGATGAGGCACTCTTTCTTGCAGATCGGCTAGTCATGATGACCAATGGGCCTGCGGCAAACATTGGTGAAGTCATGGATATCCACTTTCCCCGTCCGCGCAATCGCACCCGCATTATGGAAGATCCTGAATATTACGAATTGCGTAACTATGCTCTAGACTATTTATATCGTCGCTTTGCCCACGACGATACTGAGTAATTGACTAGAGATAAGCTCGATAGAACGCGATCCTAAACTAGCTTAGGATCGCGTAAGATTAATTTGGTGCGATCGCCGCTTTCTCTAATTTACTATGAGCATCACAATTCCCCTTAAAGCCATCGAGCTAATTCCCCAACTCGTGCAACAGGCAATCCATTTGGGAACTAGTCGCATGTTGCGATCGCTAACACAGACCATAGGTAAGGCTTAGTTTTTCGACATGTCAAGGGTGTTTGCTCGACGTACTGCGACGATCGCCACGATGCATGGCAAAGAAAGGGTAATTGCGCCAATTCTAGAGCAAGCATTTGGCATACAGTCGATCTTGCCGCAAAACTTTAATACGGATGCATTTGGGACATTCACCCGAGAGATTCAAAGAATGGGAACCCAAATCGCCGCCGCCAGACATAAAGCCGAAGCCGCGCTAGAACTTACAGGAGAGACTCTAGCGATCGCCAGTGAAGGTAGTTTCGCACCCCACCCTGCTTTCTCAGCGATCGCCTGCAATCGCGAAATTCTCCTCTTGCTCGATCGAGCCAACGACTTAGAAATTATCGGCGAAGCCTTTTCCACAGACACGAACTTCAGCCATCAAAGTGTAAGAAGCTGGCAAGAAGCAGAGAAATTTGCCCTACAAGTCGGCTTCCCCGCCCATGCATTGGTCGCGATTGGCAGCGATCGCAAAATCGTGAAAGGCATCACCACCCTAGAAGTACTCAGGGAAGTTGTAGAACAAAGTCTGCATGATTTTCCAAACGAACCCTTGCATCTGGAAACGGATATGCGCGCCCATTACAATCCCACCAGAATGCTCAATATTGAGAAAGCCACTTGGAATCTGCTCGAAAAGATGCAGAGCCTTTGTCCGCAATGTGACGCTCCGGGCTATGCGATCGCAGAGTATAAACCGGGTCTGCGCTGCCGTATTTGTGGCATTCCGACCAAACTCACCCGTGCCGTAATTTATCAATGTCAAAAGTGTAATTTCGGCCGAGAGTTGCTTTTTCCCGACGGATTAGAAACAGCAGACCCACAATACTGCTCGTTTTGCAATCCATAAAGTATCGCTTTTGTGAACAGCTCTCATAGCAGCTTTCAAGACAGTTTCTTCCTTCGCCATTGCGAATACTCTGCAAGCATTACTTTTGAGATCTCCCCACGCGAAGTTTGCAGAATTTAGCGATAAGTATTTCCAAAATTCAAGCAATAGAAAAAGTTAAAAAAAAATAAAGAAATAAATTTATATTGCCTTGGATGTGAGTTAAGAAATTCATGGGAAATTAATATCTCAGCGTCCATGAATGCCACATTTATAGATGCGATCCCAAAGACATTCCTAAAGCTTATTGGTATTTTAACCAACTTCTTAGTCTTAGCGTGCATGATAAATAAGATGTTGCTTTAATCAATTAGATTTCGTCCGTTGCAAGATAGGGAAAGCTATGAAAAGAAAAAATATAATTTCTGTACTGATTCTGACTGCCCTGATCGTTGCAGCAAGCATTTGGTACGGTCAGAATCACGGACTTTTACCCTTGGCTCTAGGCCCTGAGGCTGCCCTATACGATAGTTTGTTTGGAACCCTGATTGGAATTGCATTTGGGTTGTTTCTAATCGTTCAAGGCGTACTCATATTTTCGATCTTTAGATTTCGTCAGCGTAAAGGCGATAACACTGACGGTCCGGCTATTCATGAAAACCTTCGCCTAGAGCTGATTTGGACGGCGATCCCGACCGTAATGGTGATGTGGATTGCCATCTATAGTTTCGATGTCTATACAACCATGCAGGGAACATCGGCGGTGAATAACCCCATGGCGCATAATCATCAACACCAAAGCACGATGGTGGCAATGGCCGATCCCAGCAATATAGGCATGAATGCAGAGAGACTGCCTTCTTCGATGGCAACCTTAGCCCAAACTTCGGAAACCAAGGCTGAAACTACTGCGGCTTTGAACGCTTCTGCTGTTGAGCCCTTGGCGATCGATGTCAGTGGTATGCAATTTGCTTGGATTTTTAACTACTCTGACGATATCGCGGTCGGCGAGCTACATATTCCTGTGAACCGCAAAATCAGGCTAAACCTATCCGCAGTCGATGTGATTCACGCTTTTTGGGTTCCACAGTTACGACTCAAACAAGATGCCGTTCCAGGTCTACCTACCCATATCGAATTTACGGCCGACCAAGTCGGTGAATATCCCGTTGTATGTGCCGAGTTATGTGGCTCTTATCATGGTGGCATGCGTACAACGATGGTGGTTCATACCCCCGAAGAGTACGATAGCTGGCTCAAAGAACAGCAAGAAGTGGCTAGTGCCCCTAGTGATCGCACGGTAGCTTCCCGCGCTCTACCCACAAATACGCAACAGATGACTGAAACCGAATATCTATCTGGAAAGTCTGATGTCCTTGCCAAAAAGATGGGAATTGATTCGGAAATGTTAGGCCATATTCATCACACAGATTCCAATATCTAATCAACTATGACGCAAGTAATTGAAAAAACTGACAATATTGGTGAATCGCATTCACCGTCAGAAAAAACCCCGTTTTGGGAGTACTTTAGCTTTAGCACTGACCATAAGGTCATTGGGATTCAGTACCTCGTAACTACCTTTGCGTTTTATCTGCTCGGAGGTGTTTTAGCATCGGTAATTCGAGCAGAACTGACAACCCCAGACTCAGACCTATTACCCCCTGAGTTGTACAACGGTCTGTTTACCATGCATGGCACGATTATGATTTTCCTGTGGATCGTGCCCGCAGTAACAGGGGGATTTGGCAACTATCTCGTACCCTTAATGATTGGTGCGAGGGATATGGCTTTTCCGAAACTAAACGCGATCGCTTTTTGGATGATTCCCCCCGGAGGCGCATTGTTAATGAGCAGCTTCTTTTTTGGACCTTCCTCTTCGGGTTGGACAGCTTACCCACCCCTCAGCATTCTCACCGACCAACATATCGGTCAGGCAATCTGGATTTTTAGCATCATCACCCTTGGCACATCGTCCATTTTGGCAGCGGTCAATTTTGTCGTGACGATTTGGGCGATGCGGATGCCTGGTATGGATTTGTTTAGTATGCCGCTATTTTGCTGGGCGATGCTGGCAACTTCGTGTTTAGTCGTTGTTGCCACACCAGTACTTGCAGGGGCAATGATCTTACTGGCGTTTGACTTGCTGGTTGGCACTGCATTCTTTAACCCAACAGGTGGTGGAAACCCCGTTGTCTATCAGCATTTGTTCTGGTTTTATTCTCACCCTGCTGTATATGTAATGGTTTTGCCCGTGTTTGGCATTATCTCTGAGGTTTTGCCTCCCCATTCGCGCAAACCTATTTTTGGTTACAAAGCGATCGCCTACTCATCGATGGTGATTTGCGTTTTAGGTCTGTTGGTGTGGGCGCACCACATGTTTACCAGTGGCACCCCTGATTGGCTGCGCGTATTTTTTATGGTGGCGACCTTATTGGTAGCAGTTCCTACGGGGATCAAGGTATTTAGCTGGTTGGCAACGCTTTGGGGCGGCAAGTTACGCCTTAACAGTCCACTTTTGTTTGCGATCGGGTTTATTTCGCTGTTCGTAGTCGGTGGTTTGAGTGGCGTTATGCTCGGCTCTGTCCCCATTGATATCCACGTTCACGATACCTATTTTGTAGTAGCACACTTTCACTATGTACTGTTTGGCGGCAGTGTATTTGGTATTTATTCTGGCATCTACCATTGGTTCCCAAAAATGACAGGCAGAATGCTCAACGAGTTTTGGGGCAAGGTACACTTTGCCCTCACCTTTGTTGGGTTTAATCTCTGCTTTTTCCCCATGCATATCCTAGGTCTACAGGGAATGCCTCGTCGGGTGGCGCAGTACGATCCGCAATTCGCCTCGATCAATATCATCTGCTCGGTTGGGGCATTTCTCTTGGCAATCTCCACGATTCCTTTTGTAATCAATGCTGCCTACAGTTGGCTGCGCGGGCCTCAAGCGCCTGATAATCCTTGGGATGCCTTGACATTAGAGTGGACGACTTCTTCGCCACCGATTCCCCATAACTGGATTGGCGAACCCGTATTAACCACGGGTCCTTACGATTATGGCGTAGATGAATACGATGAAGAGGACGAATTACCCCTCATTCCCGAACCAAGTCGTTAAATAGATTCCATAAAGGACTAAAGGCAAGACTGGCTTATCTTTCAGCCTTGCCTTCCGAACTTCAACCTGTAACTTTATCCCCCCATTCCCATGCAAGGATCGACCATTGATTCAACCCAAGTTGAGCTAAATCATTCTCCGATTGCCCATGCTGAAGCTCACCATGCTGAGCATCCCGATCTCAGGGTGTTTGGGCTACTTGTGTTCCTGTTTTCTGAAGGAATGCTATTCGTCGGTCTGTTTGTTGCCTACCTTACCTTTCGATCGGTGGCAGCGAGTTGGCCCCCTGAAGGGACTCCCGAATTAGAACTCTTGCTACCTGGAATTAATACCATCATTCTTGTGTCCAGTAGCTTTGTGATTCATCAGGCAGACCATGCCATTAAGCATAATAAAGTTGCGGCTGCCCGCAATTGGTTTCTTGCCACCTTCATCATGGGCGCAATTTTTATTGCGGGTCAACTCTATGAATATAACCATCTGGAGTTTGGGCTAACCAGCAATCTATTCGCCAGCACTTTTTACGTGTTGACTGGGTTTCACGGGTTTCACGTCTTGGTGGGATTAACCCTAATTGCAACAGTCATGGTGCGATCGCTTAAAGCAGGACACTATTCTGACACCAAGCACTTTGGCATTGAAGCAGCCTCAATATATTGGCACTTTGTAGACATTATTTGGATCGTGCTGTTCTTAATTCTCTATATCTTGTAGTCACCACGCTCGCACCAGTGACCAAATACTTGTCAGCTTGCTTACTTAAAACTCTTCTAGCTTGAGCCTCAGTAACGTGAGTCTTCCCCAGGCGAGCCTCCGTTGGAGACTCACGTTAATTAGCACTAGTTTGGGATAAGTTAAAAACCATATCCTATTGTTGTTTGAAATATGCATTCCATCGTAGAACAATTGACCAAAAACGTCTTACCCAAAACTAAAACTAATCAAGTTCAAGATGAGTTTTATCCACAAATATTACCCCAGAGTAATGATAGAGAGGTGGTATGACACTTTACCCAAATTAACAACTTTAGGATCCTTATGAATTCCAAAGAAAAGAAACCACAAGTTTAAACCAAAACTAAGTTTAACAATATTCTTAAGGAAGAATGGAAGAAATTAGGTAAGGCTATCATTTGTGCAATTATGGAGCAAATGATAACCTCAAAGTAGAAAGAGTTGGAGATTATTCAGGAGATTGTATCTCTATAAAAGTGCATTTAAGGACAGATGATAATTAGATTACTGGACTGAGCAAACATAACTCTAAATGCTCTCACATCTGTTCCTACTCCCTCTTTCCTTTAACTAGAGATGGAGTACTAGCTAGTTTCTGAGAGTCTACAAGAAAAGCAGGAAATCAATTTCTGTCATCTCTTAAAAACAATATGAGCTTTGATTAAAAATGGTTCATACCACTTCCAAGCCAAAATAGACAGCTACTCAAAAAGGTATTCCGAATGAACTCAGAGAGAAACCTAATTATTGATCAGATCAAGGGAGTCGGAATGCTCTGTGTAATCTTTATACACGGGAGTTGGTTGTCAGGCGCTCAGGGTATTCCACATAGTGTTATGTCCAACCTATCACGCATAGCAGTTCCATATTTCATTATACTGTTTTGTTACTTTACCGAAAGATCGTTAATAAAATCAGAAAAACATAACCAGATAAATTACTACCTTAAGCGATTCAAATCTTTATTTATTCCATTCTTTGTATGGAGTTTAGTATATTTCTTGTTGCGGGTTGACTTCACGAACATACTATCCAATCCTATTAAAATCATAACGACATACTGGATAGGATCTGGATGGGGTGGTCAATTTTTCTTTATTGTATTGTTTCAGTTAATTATTATCTTCCCTTTACTTCGGAAGCTAGCACAAAATCGAGTAATAGTTGCCTTGACACTAGCAGTTACAGCAATTCTATGTATTATCCAAACATATTTTCTTAATATCGTTCCTTCGATTCTTGTCACCATCAATGACAGGTTAGTTTTGTATTGGATTGCATACGCATTTCTTGGCATCTTGATGGCTCATAATGTTAGCAAACACGATACATCTAAATGGCTTCTGATGACCATAGCATTAATTCCTATCGAGAGTATATTTCATAATGACACACCATCTCCTTATTTAAAGCTCTCTATTCTGATTGCTGCATATCTTACGTTACCTTTGCTAGTTTCATTTTCTAGTAGTCAAATAGAAGGTCAAATAGGCAAGATAATTTCATTGTTTGGAAAGCACAGTATGTCTTTGTTCGTATTAAACCCCTTAATCATTATCCTTCTTGAAAAAACATCAGTATTTCCGCTTCATATAGAGAATATATTACTGAGCTATATAACGTCTTTGGTACTTGTAGTTTTGATAGCCCTACTAGCCTTAGCTGCTTCGTTTTTAATTCGCAGGTCGCCTTTTTCAAGGCTAGTCTAGTAATGTCTTTAGTGTCTAACAGAAGCCTCATAAATTTTTCTCCATTTCAACTTTTTATCTATAGCAATCCTGAATGTACTGGTTCCGTAGAATGGGATAAATTCCTCGCAATGCCTACAGCGCAACGATTATGGCCGCTGTAGAGGCAAATCACCAAAACCCTTATTCTGAAGGGATTTCATCGATCCCCCCACTACACGGAACCAGTGCCATCCTGAATGAGTTGTAAATAATTTGTAGTCCTACGTTCACAAACAATTAAGGATCGCTATAGTTATCAATATTTCGCGATATACAGCTTAAACTAATTAGTCAATCTGATTGGAGCTATCATTTATTTTGCGTTAAGTCTTCTGTTAGTCTCAAACGCGCAGATGCCTGACCATGCATACTGACCGTGTAAGGCACTAAATAAGTTAGTGCCCCTGAAATCCAGCGTTCGGTCGTCATTTCACCCTGCAACAAACTGACACCGTGATTTAACGCAAATAATACCGATCCTACGATGAAGGCAACCTTGAGTGCCGTGGGTCTCATCTCGGGATCGGTAAATTTATGGTAGAAAGCCTTTAAAGTATTCATCATTGTTCATGCATGCTTGCAAAGATGATAACTGCGATCGCATGATTTCAATGTTACCCGTTAACTTCTCACTACCATCTGTTCTAAGACCATCTGTCTCGCCCAGCGATCGGTGGCAATAATGTCATCAAGGGTAGGTTGGGCTAGATGTTCGTGGCGATCGCAGGTCATCTCAATCAGTTCGGGAATTTGCGTAAATTTAATTTTCCGATCGAGAAATAGTTCTACGGCTTTCTCGTTGGCAGCGTTCAACACAGCGGGCATAGTTCCCCCCGCACGACCTGCGGCATAGGCCAACTGCATACAAGGATATTTGCGATGATCGGGTTCGCGGAAGGTTAACTCGCTGCACTTAACCAGATCCAATCTCTGCCAATCCGTAGGAATGCGATCGGGATAGGAAAGCGCATAGAGCAAGGGGAGCCGCATATCAGGTAGGCCTAGTTGTGCCAGCACCGAAGTATCTTGAAGTTCGATTAAAGAGTGAATGATGCTCTGGGGATGAATCAAAATCTCAATATGGTCGTAGTCTACGCCAAACAAGTAATGGGCTTCGATCACCTCTAAGCCTTTATTCATAAGGGTTGCAGAATCAATCGTGATCTTGCGCCCCATCGTCCAATTTGGATGTTTGAGCGCATCCTCGATCGTGACAGAGCTAAGCTTCTCAACAGGTAGATCGCGAAACGAGCCCCCCGAGGCCGTCAAGATCACGCGGCGCAGACCGCCTTCAGGCACACCTTGCAAGCATTGAAAAATTGCCGAATGTTCGGAATCCGCTGGTAAGAGTTTGACCTGATGCTTTTCGATCAGGGGCATGACTACGCAACCCGCCGCGATCAGGGTTTCTTTATTGGCGAGGGCAATATCTTTACCCGCACGAATGGCAGCGACAGTTGGTAACAAGCCAGCACAGCCGACGATACCAGTGACCACAGCTTCGGCATCGCCATAGCCAGCAACGGTTTCTACGCCCTCAGCACCTGCTAATAGGATCGGTGGTGCTTGCGTTTTAGAATTTTTTAGATCGCCGATCGCTTCTTTCAACTGATTTAACTTGTTCGCATCGGCGATCGCGACAATCTCTGGCTGAAATTTACGAATTTGTTGTGCAAAAAGTTCAACATTTCCCCCTGCCGTCATGCCCACAACGTTAAAGCGATCGGGATATTCGGAAACAATATCGAGGGTTTGCGTACCGATAGAGCCAGTGGAGCCGAGCAGGGTAATTCGTTTCATCATAAAAAATTAATAATCCTATTAATAACGATTATGGCATCGACGTACCCCCGAAGCGCATTACAGAAACTCAACAAATCCCCAACCAAATTACCAGCAAAGATCCCCGACTTTTCGCGAATCTTGATAGGTGAGCGGAGCCGAACCTACCCCACCGTCAGCTTTTGGATTTCCTCTAAACTCGGTGCAGCTAACACAGACTCAGAATTGAGCCATAACCAATATTCAAAATTGCCCGTGCGACCTTGAATTGGGGAAGGGGTCATGCCTTGAAACCGCCAACCTAAAGCGATCGCTGCGTCTAAAACCTGCACGATCGCCTCTGCCCTGACCTTAGCATCCCGAATTACACCACTTTTGCCAACTTGGGACTTACCCGCTTCAAATTGAGGCTTGACCAATAGCAGCACCTCGCGTGGGGATTGCAGCAAATTCCAGAGGGCAGGCAATATTTTTGTGAGTGAGATAAACGACAGATCCAAAACCGCAAAGTCGGGAATTGGATCGTCAGCTTGATAGAGTTGCTCGGGTTGAAGATAGCGCAAATTGGTACGTTCTTTTAACACAACACGCGGATCGCTGCGAACTTCCCAAGCCACCTGACCGTAGCCCACATCAATACCATAGACGCGGCTGGCTCCTTGTTTGAGCAGACAATCGGTAAAGCCCCCCGTAGAAATGCCGCCATCAAAACAGATGCGATCGCGCACCTTTACTTGAAACTTGTCTAAAGCTCCAGCCAATTTTTCACCGCCACGAGACACAAACGGCGACTGGGCTTTGACCAAAATCTGGGCATCAGATTTGACAAGGGTTCCAGGTTTATCAATCACCATGCGATCGACCTGTACCCATCCCGCTCTGATCGCTCGCTGAGCCTGCTCCCGCGATGGTACTAAGCTAAGCTCGACCAAAAGAAGATCTAAACGTTGTCTCAAGGCTTTTTACAGGTAGGAATGGAAGTAGTCTTAGGCGTTACTAGAGCAGGATCGAGACAG
The DNA here is from genome assembly GCF_036349135.1 of Tumidithrix elongata BACA0141. NCBI lineage: Bacteria > Bacillati > Cyanobacteriota > Cyanophyceae > Pseudanabaenales > Pseudanabaenaceae > Tumidithrix > Tumidithrix elongata. The sequence continues at coordinate 20,575 of NZ_JAZBJZ010000003.1, read as the reverse complement.
AGAATTTTCCTTGGATCCTCAAGCGCTTGCTCATCTAATTCTGGTGGTCGTCCATGGATATCCTCTCGACTGGGATATACCCCCCCAAAACCTCCTGCATTAGATTTTCCAACAATCAAGTCTTGATTTGTTAGTGAAAAAGCCACAGGTTTAAATCCATTCGCTGTCGCTGCAACTGTATAACTCCCTGCAACTCCATTTGCAGTAAAAACAGGAGCGATCGCAATGCCAAATTGATTAGTAAGTACACTAGCATTTCCAGCAAATGTCCCACTCGCAGCATTGGATGAGGGAGTAAAGGTAACCAAAATACCAGGAGCAAAAACTGGACTATTCACAAAATTTTCTGTCACTTGCACGCCTAATAGGGTCGCAAAATTGGTATTGATATTTGCACTTTGTGGTGTGGTACTTGCCAGTGGCGTCAGACTAAAGCCCTGTGACTCAAAAGCTCCGATATCCACTGTACCACCCAAAATACGTATAGCACCACGTTGGTCAGTTGCAGGCACACCAGCATTATTACCAGCATCTAAGGCAGGACTTCCTGGCAAGAGGGCATGGGTTTGGGTTGCACCGCCATAGTTTCCAAGTGGAGCCAATTTAGGATCGACTGGATTAGCGATCGTGCCTACCAGAGCACTAACAGGAAAAGTTACCGCAAAACCATTATTCGCTCCAATTAAATTATTGCCACCATTAGTAAAACCAACACCTAAGGCATTGCTTCCTATATCTGGAGCTTGCAGCCCTCGATCAACATTACCTGCCACAATCGAATTGCTAATCGTAAATGTGCCACCTTCACGAAACAGGCCTCCTCCATTTCCCGTACCATTGTTATCGAAATCAGCAGTATTGTTAGTAATGGTGCTGTTAGCGATCGTCCCACCTGTAGTACTTGCAATACCCCCACCATCAACATTTGCCAAATTACCTGATACCGTGCTATTGGTGAGGTTTACAGCAGCCCCAGACCCATAAATCCCTCCCCCGTTATTACGAGCTGTATTCCCCGAGATTGTACTGTTGGTGAGACTTACAATAGTCCCAGCACCATAAATCCCACCACCATCTATATTTGCCAAATTACCTGATACCGTGCTATTGGTGAGAGTCACATCTCCAGTACCATAAATCCCCCCACCCCAATTAGCACCAGCTATATTCCCAGATATGATGCTATTGGATAAAGTAACTGATACATTCCCAAAAATTCCGCCACCACTTCCGCCAATTGCCGTATTATTCGATACTGTACTGTTTGTAAGGGTCACAACTCCAAAGCCCACAATTCCACCGCCGCCGACAGTTGCCGTATTACCAGATACCGCACTATCAATTAGCGTCACAGTACTAAAGCTCCAAATTCCGCCACCGTCATTACCCGCCGTATTACTTAACACAGTACTATTGGCAAGGGTCACGGCTCCAGTGGTAGAAACTCCGCCGCCTCTATTGCCTGCTGTATTCCCTGACACAATACTATTTGTGAGGGTAAGGTTACCTCCCGTGTTTAGTATACCTCCACCATTATTACCGACTCCTGAATTTCCATTGGCAATTTTTAAACTATCAAATGTGACATTGCCAGCAGTGATATTAAACACTCGCGAAGCATTATTCCCACTAATAGTAAGATTACTAGCCCCCGTGCCCTGAATCGTAAGGTCTTCGCTGATAAGGAGTTCACCCGTTGTCAACGTAATGATCTGAGGCGTAGCAAATATACCCGTAGTATCAAAACGAATCGTATCTGCTCCAACTGCCGCATTCGCTGCTGCAATCTGCGCTCTCAAGGAGTTCGCACTAGCATCGCTAGCATCCGTTACTGTAAAGATGGCTAACGTATTTTGGTAAGCCTGCGTTGCCACATTATTGAAAATCACCGCAGTGGAATTCTTCCCAGTCTGATATTCCAGATTCCAATCACCGCCTAATGCTGCACTACCCGTACGATTGGTTGAGGCTGCAACGTCATGTCCTGTTAGTGTCTTCACTGCTTGGACTAATGCCGTTCCTTTCTCTCCATTTGCTAAGTTACAGGCATAGAGCAAAATGCTTGCTGCTGGTGATAGTGCTGTGCGCCATGATTGCAAGTCTGAGGAATACCTACCAATATTCTCATTACTCACAAAGTCTTTACCCAACCAAAAATTCCCAGCATCTCCCTCTGAAATAATGTGGAGACTATTTGCACCAGTAATATTCGCTAATGTGGTGGTGATTTTACGAATTCCATTCTGATCTGGGTTGATTACGGTGACACTACTTCCTCCTTTAGTTCCATCAATCAGGGTTTGATAATTTTTAATTGTGCTGTCTACAAATACAAGGTTCCAGCCTTGTTGAATATTCGTTGCATTCAGCGAGGCTTTGCTGGTGTCGTAGCGATTTGCAAGAATATCTATATTCGCCGCTGTTAGCTGTCCGCTAGCGATCGCTTCTCCAGCTGTCGTCGGGGCTGTAATTCCCAAGCCTGTAAGCAGTTTAGGCAAATCCACGGCATTTATTGGCTTAGTCGCTCCTAATTCTTGCTGCATGGCAATAGGAAGGTCAAGACTCAATAGACCACCTTCGGGCGTAATACGAACGTATTTGCCATCGGGAATAGCAGCGATATTAATCTTGCCGTTGGGTGTGGAGATCGTGCCTGTATTGATCGCAATACCACCGACGAGGGTGATGCTTTGTCCTTGTGGCACTGACAGATTTCCTTGATTGAGGACTACACCTGTTTGAGTTTGGTTTGGAAGTGGTGTCACTGTGTTGAAAGCGAAGGCGTTGGGCATACCTGTAAGATTCTTAAGGTCGCTAGGTCTAGTGTTAATCCCAAACCATCCATTCCCAATTTGTATTCCTGATGCTGTTGTAGCGGTAAAGGATGCAGGTACATTCAAACTGGCATTCGCTCCAAAGATTATCCCGGCGGGATTCATAATGTAGAGGTTGGAATTCCCCCCTGTGAGTTGAATTAATCCATTAATTACAGAAGGATCGCCACCAACCACGCGACTGAGAATGTTTTGAATATTTGGCTGACTGAGAAAGTTGGCAATCTGTCCTTGGTTCAACCCAAATTGCTGAAAGCTATGAAATAAGTTCGCGCCTGCTTGGGTTCCTCCTGTGATATCAAAACGCTGTCCGTTTGGTAAGACGACTGTACCTGTTCCGTCTTGAGATGGAATGATGGTTTGGGCTGAGACTGTACTTGGAACAATTAATGTAGTGAAAAGCGAGATCGCGATCGCTGCCACAGTATTTTTATACATCTTGGTAGCTGATTTCATATATTAAGCCCGCTAAAATACCACCAAATCAAGTCTGATTTTAGTTGGGTTTCGTGATTTTTTACAACATAGTTTTTGATAATGCCTCACCTCTAGTGTTAATTTAGGGCGATCTCTGACATTTAAGGTTCTTTACAGATAGGAATGGAAGTTGTCAGAGGGGTTGCAAGGGTAGGATCCAAACACAGAACCTGTGTGAAGCTTACATCCTGAAAATCTTCCTCTTCTAATTTAGATGGATTTCTATAGATATCCTCTCGGCTGGGATAAAGCCCACCAAAGCCATTTGTAATTGAAAATGTCACAGGTGTTATTACTACAGGTGTAATCACTTGAAACTCAAAGGCTCCAATATCAACCCTGCCTCCTGAAATGCGTGAGAAGCCGCGTTGATCGCCCCCCGTAGGAGCAAGATCGTTATTTCCTGCATCTAAGGCAGGACTACCTGGTAAAAGTGCGTGGGTTTGAGTCGCACCACCGTTGTTTGCAAGTGGAGCAAGTTTAGGATCGATTGGGTTTGCATTTGTGCCGACTAATGTACTGACTGTAAAACCTGTACTACCAAAATTATTCCCAATCAAATTGTTGCCACCATCAACAAATGCGCCACTCACATCGGGATGAATCGTTTTTCCTATTCCAGCACTATTAGGGGTATCAAAGTTACCTGCAATAATTGAGTTCCTAATCGTAAATGTACCCCCTTCACGAAAAACCCCACCACCATTGCCAGTGTTATTATTGTTGAAATCAGCAGTATTGTTCGTAATAGTGCTGTTGGTAATGGTGCCACCTAAAACGCTAGTAATCCCACCACCAAAAGTCTTAGCCGAATTCCCCGACACAGTACTATTGATAACAGTCACAGTTCCAGAGCTGTAAATGCCCCCACCTCTGTTCTCTGAAATATTTCCCGATACGGTACTATTGATGAGAATCACAGCCCCAGAGCTAGAAATACCGCCACCACTACCGTTTGTTATTACTGTATTTCCAGATAGAGTACTATTGATGAGGGTTACAGCGCCACTGCTCAAAATCCCACCTCCACCTCCTGCAGTCCTCCCATTTCTAATCGTTACGCCACTAATCGTGACAGGCACAGCCGCAGTGATGTTAAAAATTCTGCCATTGGCATTCCCATCAATAATTGTGTTTGTACTACCATTCCCACTAATCGTGAGAGCATCAGTAATGACGATCTGTCCAGTTGTAAGTGCAATCGGTGTGCCACTAAAACCAAAACGAATTTCATCTGCGCCAACTGCCGCATTCGCTGCTGCAATCTGCGCTCTCAAGGAGTTTGCACTAGCATCGCTAGCATCCGTTACTGTAAAGATGGCTAACGTATTTTGGTAAGCCTGCGTTGCCACATTATTGAAAATCACCGCAGTGGAATTCTTCCCAGTCTGATATTCCAGATTCCAATCACCGCCTAATGCTGCACTACCCGTACGATTGGTTGAGGCTGCAACGTCATGTCCTGTTAGTGTCTTCACTGCTTGGACTAATGCCGTTCCTTTCTCTCCATTTGCTAAGTTACAGGCATAGAGCAAAATGCTTGCTGCTGGTGATAGTGCTGTGCGCCATGATTGCAAGTCTGAGGAATACCTACCAATATTCTCATTACTCACAAAGTCTTTACCCAACCAAAAATTCCCAGCATCTCCCTCTGAAATAATGTGGAGACTATTTGCACCAGTAATATTCGCTAATGTGGTGGTGATTTTACGAATTCCATTCTGATCTGGGTTGATTACGGTGACACTACTTCCTCCTTTAGTTCCATCAATCAGGGTTTGATAATTTTTAATTGTGCTGTCTACAAATACAAGGTTCCAGCCTTGTTGAATATTCGTTGCATTCAGCGAGGCTTTGCTGGTGTCGTAGCGATTTGCAAGAATATCTATATTCGCCGCTGTTAGCTGTCCGCTAGCGATCGCTTCTCCAGCTGTCGTCGGGGCTGTAATTCCCAAGCCTGTAAGCAGTTTAGGCAAATCCACGGCATTTATTGGCTTAGTCGCTCCTAATTCTTGCTGCATGGCAATAGGAAGGTCAAGACTCAATAGACCACCTTCGGGCGTAATACGAACGTATTTGCCATCGGGAATAGCAGCGATATTAATCTTGCCGTTGGGTGTGGAGATCGTGCCTGTATTGATCGCAATACCACCGACGAGGGTGATGCTTTGTCCTTGTGGCACTGACAGATTTCCTTGATTGAGGACTACACCTGTTTGAGTTTGGTTTGGAAGTGGTGTCACTGTGTTGAAAGCGAAGGCGTTGGGCATACCTGTAAGATTCTTAAGGTCGCTAGGTCTAGTGTTAATCCCAAACCATCCATTCCCAATTTGTATTCCTGATGCTGTTGTAGCGGTAAAGGATGCAGGTACATTCAAACTGGCATTCGCTCCAAAGATTATCCCGGCGGGATTCATAATGTAGAGGTTGGAATTCCCCCCTGTGAGTTGAATTAATCCATTAATTACAGAAGGATCGCCACCAACCACGCGACTGAGAATGTTTTGAATATTTGGCTGACTGAGAAAGTTGGCAATCTGTCCTTGGTTCAACCCAAATTGCTGAAAGCTATGAAATAAGTTCGCGCCTGCTTGGGTTCCTCCTGTGATATCAAAACGCTGTCCGTTTGGTAAGACGACTGTACCTGTTCCGTCTTGAGATGGAATGATGGTTTGGGCTGAGACTGTACTTGGAACAATTAATGTAGTGAAAAGCGAGATCGCGATCGCTGCCACAGTATTTTTATACATCTCAGTTAATGAATTTTGTATATTAACTTCACTATAATATCACAAAACCCAGCCTAGTTTAATTGCTAAAGTCGAGCCTGTTTGTATTTATAGCAACCATCAAATCAGCTAGGGCAAAATAACAGCAGGCTTCTCAAGACTTTATAAGCTTAATAATTGGCTTAAGATCTCAGTTCATTAGAATAGTCAAGATTTATGATTTTTTATGTCATCACTTTTAAATAGCGCCACAGGTTTAGGGGTAATCTAGAGCGATCGCAAACTTCATTTAGAGCGATATAGCAATCGGAAGATGGCTTGGGTAATGCACTTACGCAGATTATTTACATACACAAATAGTGACTTAAACTGCTATGGATTCTTGAGCTATGTATGCTACGATTCCTTTCGATAGTGAGGAATTAATAAAATTGATGAAAGTGGCATGAATTTACAAACTGAGGGATTAAAAACTAAACCAGTAGGGATTCACACTGTAGCATTAGGAATCTCTACGCTTATTTCAGCAGCATCAGGTTTTGTACTACCGACCCATGCTGAACCAATCCGCTCAGAAGCAAATTCCATAGTTTCTACATCGGGGCAGTCCACCCCTTCGGTCAATATTCAAACGATTAAAGATATCTTGCAGCAAGAACAGCAACGCGATCGCAAACCCCTCCCTTCTCCTTTGCCGACAATTTCTCAAACAGTTTCCAGTTCAATTTCCTCAGAGAAAGCTACTACTTCTTCCGTTCCTACTTCTCCCTCTTCAGTCACACCAACACAGACAGAAACAGTTCCTTCTACATCAGTACCCAAACCTGCTAATTCGTCTTCTAAAATTTCACAGACTCAGATCGCCCAAACATTTCCAATCAAAAAGATTGAAGTTGTTGGTGGTTCGGTTTTTGGTACGGATAAACTAGACCCCATCGTCAAGCCTCTTGAAGGGAAAGAAGTCACAGAGTCACAATTGACAGAAGCCGCCACTGCAATTACTCAACTCTATGTTAGTAATGGCTATGTTACTTCTCAAGCCATATTTTACCCTCAAAATATTGCCAATGGCATTGCTAAAATTCAAGTCTACGAGGGCAAAGTCGAACGTATTGAGGTTGTAGGTGTTACTTCACTGAATCCTGACTATGTACGATCGCGTGCCGAGCTAGGAATTGGGATTCCCCTCAACACCAGCAAACTCGAAGACCAACTCCGTCTCTTGCGAACCGACCCAGTCTTTACTAGTGTGGAAGCAAGCCTCAAACCTGGCAGCCAAACTGGTTCTAGCATCCTTACCATCAAAGTTGTTGAGGCAAATCAACTTACAGGTTTTGCTGGTTTCGACAATTTTTCTGCGCCTGCGGTGGGTTCCGAACGATTAGGTGTGGGACTAAATTACCGCAATCTATTTGGGTTAGGCGATGTGTTCTCGACTAGCTACTACAGAACAACGACTGGCGGCTCTAACCAATACGATTTTGGCTTTAGCATTCCCGTCAACCCCATGAATGGTACGGTATCAATTCGATATGCGCCCAGCAACTATCGGATTACACAGTCTCCATTTGATGCCTTCAATATTCGTGGTAACAACGAAGTTTACTCCGCTACATTCCGTCAACCTTTGATCCGTACTCCCCGTGAAGAGTTTGCCCTCTCCCTCGGCTATGAATATCAAAAAGGTCAGACCTTCCTTTTTAACGATCTAGCGGTTCCCTTTGGACTTGGACCAGAGGCAGATGGCACAAGTCGCACTAGTGTATTTAAGTTCGGTCAAGACTACACTAACCGCGATACTGAAGGAGTCTGGTCGTTGCGATCGCAGTTTAGTCTCGGTACGGGTTTGTTTGGCGCCACATATGTTACCGATCCGAGTGCGGCTTTCTTTAGTTGGTTAGGACAGATTCAGCGCGTACAGGTTCTTGGTTCTGACACGATACTGATTGGGGCTTTAGATGCTCAGTTCTCTGCCGACCCTCTGTTGCCATCCCAGCAGTTTGTCATTGGTGGTGGTCAATCTGTACGTGGGTTTCGGCAAAATGCACGTTCTGGAGATAATGGTATCCGCTTTTCATTAGAGAGCCGATTTGTAGTTGCGAGAAACGAAGAAGGCAGAACCATCGTGCAGTTGGCTCCTTTTGTCGATCTCGGTACAGTTTGGAATAATGGTAGAAATCTCAACCTACTACCCAATCAAAACTTTTTAGCAGGTGGTGGTTTGGGCATTTTGGTAGAGCCAATTAGCCGACTCAATTTGCGTTTAGATTATGCGATTCCGTTTGTTAACCTCAGCGATCGCGGCTCTAACCTGCAAGAATCATCACTTTATTTCAGTTTAGGGTACCAATTTTAAGCGATCGTCTGCTATCCTATGCACCATTCAGGCATAATTGCCTAAATATTAGCGAGACTGTAGCAATAATTATTTCTACAGTGGTAAGGTTGTTACAAAACCAAGCGTGAGATCTTAAATCATATGTACGATCCCGCATTTTTGCTAAGATACCTGCCTAGGCAATGCAAGTCATGCCTCAGCTATTCTAATAATGTTAGTAATTGTGATGTAGATAACTAAACCTACATACTAAAGCAGAGATCATAAGTATATCTGCACCTGAGGATTAAGAGAATTTAGCGGTGATGAGGAGCATTTCCTGCCTGTGGCAACAAATCGAATCGACTTAACCCCAAAAACTATCCCTAATCGTTTTAAACCTAAATCGCAAAAACTTGGGAAACAGCGTTGGTTGCTGACCCTATTAATTGTAGTCAGCTTAATTTCAGGTGGGCTTGGTGCGGGCTTGGCTCTCGTCATGTCTAGTAGACCTCTTCAGCAAAGCAAGTTGTCTGCAGAACAAGAAGCCCTAAACGCCAATAGTATGACTGCTGCCACAGCAGGGTTACCGACCTTAACAAGACCCGTTAATATTTTGGTATTGGGAACGATCTTATTAACATCAGATCTACCCGATGCTGCTCAAAGACCTAAGACAAAATATTTAGAGCAGGTAGATGGCAACCTCAACGGCATGAGCGATGCCATGTTGATGATGCGATTTGACCCAACCACCAAAAAGCTTACAGTACTTTCAATCCCTAGGGATAGCCGCGTTCATATTCAGGGAGTGGGAGAAACGAAAATCAATGCTGCCAACTATCTAGGTGGCGCTTCCCTCTCAGCTCAGACCGTCAGTCAAATGCTAGGAGATGTACCGATCGATCGCTACATTCGCGTCAATGTGGATGGATTTGGCAAATTGATCGATGCTTTAGGTGGGGTGGATATCTATGTGCCTAAGCGCATGAAATATCAAGACGATAGCCAACATCTTTACATCAACCTCAAACCTGGACAGCAGCATTTAGACGGCGCGAAGGCTGTGCAATATATGCGCTACCGTTATGACGACTTAGGTGATATTGGACGCGTTCAACGCCAACAAACTTTCTTTCGCTCTTTTGTAGAACAAAAGCTCAATGTTGAGACGATCGCCAAGTTACCTGACGTATTATCGGTTCTCAAAGAAAATATCGATACCAACCTTTCCGTTGAGGAAATCTTGGCTCTCGCGGCCTTTGTCTCAAAGACAAATCGCAAAGATGCCAGAATGTTGATGGTTCCTGGTCGATTTAGTAATCCAGGCGAGTATAACCTCAGCTACTGGATTGTTGATTACAAACATTTGTCGCGATTGATGGTCGATCACTTTAATGTGACCGCCAAGTCCCAAGATTTAGACGAAGACAGTCATTCCCCCAAATATATACGGGTTGCCATTCAAGACAGTATTAAAAAGCCTGATGGCGTTAAGAGTGCTACCAATGTTCTATCCAAAGCAGGATATGGGCAGGTATTCCCCGCAGATACTCCTTGGGCAAAGCCCCTAACAAAAACCCAAATTGTGGCACAACAAGGCGATCGCACCACGGCAGAGCAAGTACGACAAGCCCTGGGTATGGGTGAGATCGTAGTCGAATCTACTGGCTCGATTGAGTCTGATGTCACCGTGCGATTGGGGCGTGACTGGTTAACAGCACAACCTACTGTCACGTTATCTAACGCTCAGCCATCTACCTTCTTTAAAATGCTGATCAAACCTCAGATCTCCTAGAGACAAACTAACCTTCCATAAAGTCAATTCCCCCATGGGCTTTCCTAGCTTCCACAGGGCAGGAATTCTATATTTTTGTCAAGGAAATCGTCCTATCTTGATTTTGTCCCATCAGGCAAGGTTGCCCCACTGAGATTGGCTTGCGTAATATTACAGCCGTAAAGGTTTAACCCTCTCAAGTCAGCATTACTCAGGTTTGCTCCCTTAAAATTAGCATTGGTAATATCCGCATTTTCTAGCTGAACCCCACTGAGATCGGCATTACTTAGGTCAGCACCACTGAGATTGGCATGGCGTAAGTCTGCCCCACTAAGCGTTGCGCCATTTAATTTACTATTACTGACAATCGCCCTCGACAAATTGGCAGCAGTCAAATCAGACTTGCTTAAATTGGCACTACTTAGATCATTTCCTGCAAGAATTGCTGCCCCAAAAATTGCGCCACTGAGATCGGCCTCGTTAAAGTTAGTGCCTGTTAGGGTAGCTCCTGTTAAATTTGCCCCCGACAAATTCGCTTCCTGTAATTTTACCCCTGTCAAGTTGGCGTTCGTCAAGTTAGCATTTTTGAGCTGGGCGCGATTCATGCTTGCGCCTTCGAGATTAGCATCACTGAGATTAGCGTTGTTGAGTTCGGCTCCACTCAAGCGCGTTTTGACAAGTTTGGCTCCCCTGAGGTCAGCCCCGTTAAGTTCTGCCCCAAACATGCGCTCTCCACTGAGATCGCGTCCCTGTAGATTTTTACCGAGAGATGCACTGTCCATAAGATTTTGATTTTAAAATACCACGCTTCAAGAATCCACGATCTAAAACTACAAACTAGAGACGCCCTAACTTTATTTTAGCGAATCTGAGGCGAAGAAATGCGTAATCCCATGATGATTAGGTCGCGCTCGATCCGATCGAGATCGGCAATTTGTGGAAGGAGTCCCCATTGTTGAAAGCCAAAGCTAGAAAAAAGGCGTAAACTCGGAACATTATGACCAAAAATCATCCCCACGAGGTTAGAGATTTGAAGCTTTGGACTTTGCGCGATCGCATGGGCAAGTAATTGTTTCCCCACCCCGCAACGTTGGTGGCTCGGTGCGATATAAATACTGACTTCTACGGTTCTTTGATAGGCAGGACGCCCATAAAACATTTGAAAACTCAACCAACCAATAATTTTCTCTTCGGAAGTTTGCATGGATGTAATTACCCACACAGGATAGCGATCGCTATGGGAATGGAACCAAGCTAAACGACTCTCAAGCGAAACGGGTTCTAGATCGGCTGTTGCCAAGCGATTTGGAATTGCAGCATTATAAATCTCAACAATAGCTGGTAAATCTGCCTCAACGGCATCTCTAATCTGCATGGTTCGCTTTTCATTCTGTGAGAACTTTCGCATACAGGAATTTACTGATTTTAGGGACGATAGGCTTCGTTACATTATCCCTCCTAATCCTTTCGATAAAAGATGGCGATAGTACTATTCCAGTAAGATCGACTGTAAAAATTATGCTAGTTGAATTTTGAATTTTTAAGCAATATTCAAGAGCTGATTTGCGGTTAGATTTAGTTCGGGGAAAACATGCGATCGCACGACTTCTCGATCGCGAAACTGCACCAATTGATACTCGCGATCGACCAAGGTATAAACTCCAACGGTTGGCTGTTTTGGGAAGCCAATGTATCTTTTACCGCCCAAAGCGCGATAGTCCAAAATCCAATATTCAGGGATACCCAATGCCTCATAGTCTTCTAGCTTTTTGGCATAATCATCTTGCCAGTTTGTGCTGACAACTTCGATGACCAGTTTTGCCGATTGCCCATTCGTAATTGTGGAGGCACTTTTCCAGAGAGGCTCTGAGGTGAGTTGCAAACGGTCTAAGACAATGGTGTCGGGTACATAGCCATTCAACTCGCTCTCAGGTTTAACGCAGCAAGATTTAGGAATAAACCAAGGAAGGCTGAGTCGCTCGATTTCGCGATCGAGTCTGCGCGTTACCAAGCCGATAATCTCTTCATGGTCGCCAACTGGACGCACTTCTACGATCTCTCCGTCAATGAGTTCATAACGCCTGCCATCCTCAGGATACTGCTCTAGGAACTCCGCAAACGTAAGTAATCTTGATATTGACTGTACCATCGTTCTCACTAACGTAATTAGAATTCATCGCTCGTCACATCCAGTAGGAGCAATTCATAAATTGCCCCTACTGGAGTCAATTCGTTACAAGAGCGCTTCGCCGCGACGATAGAGTTCGCGGGCGTAGTCAGTCCAAGTTCCCTGCCCCCAATAGCGGAAACAACTCGTTTGCACCAGTAGGTTATAAAGCAGGGCTTCTTGATAGTCCGATCGCTTGGTCACAGAAGCATCTTGCTGCACCAAGGTATCGTACTTGCCATGGAACTTGGCACTGAGCTGATTCATCGGTTCCAAAACATTTTCGTAACCTCGTACCCAACTGAGATCGTTCGTCCATGAAGCCCCATCCATGTGGAAACGGCGATCGGTTTGCTTTAATTCCGCGATCGCTTTTTCCACTGCCTCAGGCGTAGAATTATTTGGATCGACGCGTTCCCAAATCTTAGACTGCTGTACGGCTTGGCAGACAGGATAATCATCAGGACTAACACCTGCAGCTTCAATCAGTTCCAAATATTCGGTTCCATTAAAGCCAACCACGCCAGTTTTACTAATTTCTTGCCATACTCTTGGGTAATCGCGGGGGAATTCATTCATCATGACACCGCCATTCTCACCATCAGCAATTTGGGTAACTAGGGAAGGAACTTCAATATTCCCGATTTTTTGCTTCCCTCTACTCTTGGCTTCAAAGTAAGGTTGCATTTGGGCTACTAGCTTGGTATCAGAACCTTGGGTTTTAATCAAGGCAGTAATGCTTATGGTTTCGCCCTTAGAGTTACGTGCGACTAAACGATTGGGAACATATTTGTGTTCCTGCCAAATACCCGAACCATCGATCCGCTCGATCGAATGCTCTTGGATCATCAACCAGCGATAGCCGCATTCTTTGAGCGCTTTGATGTATTCAAATAACGTATCGGGGTGGTTGGGCATATGCATCTCAGGCGGCGAGAAACCCTTCACCCGTTTTAACGCATCAAACCCAAAGATAGAGGCAAAATATTGCTGCCATGCTTGAATGTGCAGTTTCACGTCGGGAATCGGAGTAGAAGGCACGACAGCATGGCTCCACATCGTTCCGAGCCACTCGACATAGGGCTGATATTGGCGATCGCAGGTGATGCGCTTGAGATGGGTAAAAATATCTTCTCTGCCCATTTGCTGTAGTCCCCACAACAAATTGCCTGAGTAATCGAGCATAATGCGAGGATTGCAACCCTGAGCCACAAGATCGGGAATAAACTCGCCCATGCGGCTATAACACCAAGCAAATACACCAGCATTGTGATTGTCGCCATCACCTAAATGCTCAAACATATGCTGGAGATTGCAGATTAGTTCTCCATGTGCCCCAGCAGGGATGGTGGGCTGATGCATGTGTAGGGCGCAAGCAAACCCCGATGTAATGTCTTCTAAACGAAGATTTGTGGTAGGTAAAAATACAGGTTCATCTTGCTGAACCAACGAACGAATTTCCTCTTCCCAGCCAGAAATACTTGGCAGTCCAGATTTTAGGTCTGGTGAATTGGGAAATGGTGCTGTTGCAATCATATAAACTTCCTTCGCGATTTGCGTTGCTTGCGATTTGGGGTGATGTCACCCCACTCTAAGCTTATGCGCGATCCTATCTCTGATAACGAACGCTTAGGTTTAGAATTACTGATTTTTATGTATATCCCCTTAATATCTGCTTAAAATGTTTTTACAAAGGAATATAATGATTCTTTAAGATTTTGTTTCTAAGGATGTCAAGCGTTTATGAGTACTAGCAACATAGAAAAAGAAGATACCTCTGAGAAACCAACCCGCCCTGCCACTGCTAAAAGTTCTAAACCAGCTTCTAGCAATAACGCTCAGGACAAAGAAGGTGCTTCTGAAGTCTCAGCGCTAGCAATTCAAGGAGAATCTAAACCAGCTGCAACCGTTGGTAGTTCTAAGGGTGGACTTCAAATTAAGAAAACCGTGCAACATTTTGGCCCACGCCCCATTGGCTCTAGTGGGTTTAAGGTGAGCGAATATTATTCTCAGGCTGGTACGCGACCCATTGGAGAAGGGACTTTACAAATTGTGGAAACCTATGCAATTGGCGGCAGCGATCGCCCGATCACCTCTAGTGGTCTGCAAGTACTAGAGACATTTTCGTCGGCAGGCATTCGTCCTGTAACCGCAAGCGGTTTGGTAATTGTGGACAAATTTATGTCCTCTGGCGAACGACCTGTAATGGCAAGTGGACTGGAAATCAGTGATTCCTATGTGGTGATGGGCAATCGTCCTGTTGCCTCTAACACGACCGATGACTCCACAACTTTGATGGGCTTTATTGATTAATTTGATTAATGAATGCTTGCTAGATTTCACACTTAGCGTTCAAATTCTTTGATCCTAAGTTTTAATTCTGATAGGTTAGGCTGGGAGACGATCGCCCAGCCTAATTTATTCGTCTGAATTTTGGTTTGAATTTTAGTTTAAATTTCTAATGCCGATCGCTAAATTGGCGAGGAAGTTAAAATTGTTTGATTCTCTTAACCCATGAGCCTTGACCCGAAATTTGATATGAATCTTGCCCCCCCTGATTTAAAGGAATTAAGTGAAAAGCTGGCATCAGGCAAGGAAACATTACAGCTACAAGCCATCCCTGAATTCATGCGTTGCGGAGATGCAGGGATCGAGCAATTAATCGACTTTTTGCGCCACCGGCAAGCCGCCAATATTGAAGTTAGCTATATTGATGGCAAAGCTTACCAAACGCTCGTTCAAGCAGACTCTTCCAAGGCGATCGCCCTGCTGCAAACCTATTTTCCTAAAGGACTCTTACCGATTCAATCGGAGTCTGGAGTTGACTTTGAGCCATTACAAACCATGCTTGCCAAACAGGACTTTCAAGCCGCCGATCGCATCACCAGTGAGAAAATGCGCGAGTTGGCTGGCAGTGCCGCTGTCGAACGGGGTTGGCTCTATTTCACCGATGTGAATTTAATTTCTGATACCGATTTAAAAATACTTAACAATTTGTGGCAGGTTTATTCAGAAGGTAAGTTTGGCTTTTCGGTACAGCGCAAAATTTGGCTCAGCTTGGGAAAAAACTGGGAAAAGCTATGGCTGCAAATCGGCTGGAAAAAAGATGGCTCGTTTACCCGTTATCCCGATGCCTTTACTTGGAACTTGTCTGCCCCTAAAGGTCATTTACCCCTCTCCAACCAAATTCGCGGCAATAAGACCATGCAGATGATTTTTGGGCGTAAGGTGTGGTGATGGCTTGTCACTTACTGATTCCAGCGGCGGGTAGTGGCAAACGCATGGGGGGCGATCGCAACAAGTTACTGATCCCGCTCTTAGAGAAGCCAATTCTGCAATGGACGCTAGAAGCGGCGATCGCATCAGAAGCGATCGCTTGGATTGGTGTGATGGCGCAACCCCACGACTATCCCGAATTTCAAAAAATTTTTAATCGGCTGCATACCACCAAACCGATTCGCCTAATCCAGGGCGGAGCAACCCGTCAGGCTTCTGTATTTAACGGACTTAAAGCTTTACCCACCGAAGGCGAGCGCGTCTTAATCCATGACGGTGCTAGATGTTTGGCAACACCCGAATTATTCGATCGCTGCGATGCCTCCCTACAAACGATGCCAGGGTTTATTGCGGCCGTGCCAGTCAAGGACACAATTAAAATTGTCAATGGCAAAACGATTGTCGATACGCCAGACCGCGATCGGCTCTGGGCAGCCCAAACCCCCCAAGGCTTTCAAGTAGATTTGCTTAAAAATGCCCACCTCAAAGCCATGGAGCTAGGCTGGGAAGTTACGGACGATGCGGCTTTATTTGAAAAGGTGGGATTACCCGTGCAGATTGTCATGGGCGAGGAAACCAATCTTAAAGTTACGACACCCCAAGATTTAGCGATCGCTGAATTTATCCTGAAATCAAGATCCTAATCGAGTTGATAAGGGGGCTGACAGCAATAGCTCATGAATTTTGTCAGAATGTTATCATGAAGCCTAAATCAAGCCCCTGTGAGGTATTTTCTTCATGATCCTCTCACTGGAAAAATCTAACCCAACTTCGCAAAAACTTCTAAAACGCGATGCCACTTGGCAAGATTATGTAGCATGCCGAGATCGCCCCGATCTCGATTGGCGTAAAATAGCATTTCACAAAGGATGGTTATGGGTTGAGATGGGGAAAGAAGGACCAAATCATGCCTCTTTTAGCGACTTGCTGACAGCGATTTTCTTTGCTTGGGCATTTCTAAACCCCGAACCCACCATTCAATCCTATGGGCGATGCTTGATTGAGAAACCAGAAACCCAAGCCTGCGCCCCAGATTTAGTCTTATACAAAGGTGAAAATATTCCCCGTTGGCAAGTCGGCGAGCCACGTCGGATTCTCTTAGATCGTGGCGGTACGCATCCCGAAGGGAATCGCCTACCCGATCTGGTCGGAGAAATTTCAGATACAACCCTCAGTTTAGATCTTGACGAGCAAAAGCAGCTTTATGCCAGTTTAGGCATAGCGGAATATTGGGTGATTGATGTCAAAGGGATGCAGATTTTCGCATTTGGGTTAACCCCAACAGGACTGTATGAAGCGATCGAGGTTTCGCAGGTGCTCACCAACCTATCGATCGCACTGGTAGAGCAAACCCTACAGCGATTGGACAAAGAAACAAATACAGCCGCCGCAAATTGGTTTATGCATCGGCTGCAAGATCTCAAACAAGCTTGACGCTTTCTCCTAGATCGGGCAGGCACGGGGGCGCTGCCCCTACTCCCGCGTTACGATCGCACTAAGGCTTTAAGCTACGCAGAGCCACCAAAAGCTCGCTGTCTTCGCGCTTAAAGACTGGCAAAAACTCAATATGCTTGTAACGCACGATGCCATGAATATCGATGATAAAGTAAGCGCGTTTGCTGCCAAAGAGACCCGCCACCCCATATTTTTGGCTAACTTCCCGATTGCGATCGCTCAGCAGAGGAAATTGCAGCCCTAGTTTTTTAGAAAACTCAATATGTTTCTCGATGGGATCGGTACTGATCCCCAAAATTTCGGCACCCGATTCGCGGAATTTTGTCCAGTCGTCTGCAAAGCATTGCATCTCGCTCGTACAAACAGGGGTAAAATCCCCAGGGTAGAATGCCAATACCACATTGGTTTTGCCCTCATAGCGACTGAGCGTAATATCTCCGCGATCGCTTGGCAAAGTAAAATCTGGAGCTTTTTGTCCTATTTCGGCTGACATGAAATTTTCGTGCTATTTTTACAATGTTAACTTCAAACCCTAACAGGTAAGAAACTCGTTAATTTAAGAATCATCTTAGCAATCTCAGGCAAATCAATCATAATCAAATTAGAAAGCGATTAAAACTGACAAATCTCATGTCAAAGGCATATCCGACCCAAACACTCACTCTTGAGCTTGCCTCTGACTTGTATGATGACCTTCAAGTCAAGGCAAAAGTATTAGGCAAAACACCTACAGAGTTTATAGAACAGGGCTTACGCTTACTGCTAGAGCCATCCCTTTTTGAGGAGCTATTTCTCGAACGATCGTTGCAAGAGGAATCTCTCGCCCAGCAGAGTACAGAACGAGTAGCGCTAGAGCATGCGCTCCAAAATCGCTTCAGTACGCTTGAAAAGCAGCTAGAAAATTATGTCAATATCCTTGTAGAACAACGTCTCAAGCATGAAGGGTTTTCGCAAATTAAGTTCGATCTAGCCAGTAATACCGCCGCGATCGCTACAATTCAAACCCAACTTCAAACCCAACTTCAAACCTTCAACTACAAGCCAACTTCTAAGCCGCGATCGCAAGCAATACCTCAGACAACCACAAATACCCTCTTAGCAGCGGCACTAGAACCTGAGCAGGGTGAGTCTGAAACTTCACTAAAAGACCCGCCAGAAAGCCAAGAACAGGTATTAGAATCGCAATCAAACTACCTTGCTCCCACAATTCGCCAGTTGCAGGTAGGAGATCTCGTGCAAATTCGCGATCCTGACAGTCCTTACTATATGGAAAAGTTACGTCTGACCAAAGTTAGCTTAATCAGAGCCAGCGTTCAATCCGAGACAGGCGAACATACCTATTTAAAACGAGATTTGCGCTTTGTCCAGTCAGAGTCAGAGGACATTCCCGAAAATTGATTAAATTTAGATAGGGGCGAGTGCCGCTGTAAGGAAATAAATTTACCAATATTTAATCTATACAGAGCGATCGTAAATGCAGTAGCATCGATAACTAATACCCGTAAATGTTTTAGCTTATACTGAACAAAATTCAAGATCTGTAAATAGTATCTTGAGTTACAAATATCTACAGCTAATTCGGTGTAAAGAATTGCTATACGCAATGGAGGAGTTAATTTGAAAAAGGTTGAGGCAATCATTCGTCCTTTCAAGCTAGATGAAGTCAAAATTGCTCTAGTCAACGCTGGAGTAGTCGGTATGACTGTATCTGAAGTACGCGGTTTCGGTCGTCAGAAAGGACAAACAGAGCGTTATCGTGGCTCAGAATATACTGTTGAGTTTTTACAAAAACTCAAGGTTGAAATCGTCGTAGAAGACGATCAGGTAGATATGGTAGTCGAGAAAATTATCTCTGCTGCTCGTACTGGTGAAATCGGCGATGGCAAGATCTTTATTGCTCCTGTCGAACAGATTGTCCGTATCCGTACTGGGGAGAAAGATCTTGAAGCCGTCTAGGCTTCCTTCCTTCTAAGGTTAGAATATTATACAAATCATTACTCTTCTTGCTATTAAGCAGAAGAGTTTTTTGTCATTGGGCAAATGGCGATATTGAAAGCATTACTACGACAACTATCACGCACAAATCCGCAGGCACAGACCGTGTTTGCCTTAACCGATCGCTCCTCGATCGTGGGTAGAGACCCTAAATGTGAAATTGTGGTTGACTCTAGTTCTTTTGCTTCCGTTTCTCGGCGACATGCAGAAATTAGACCTTTATTCAAATCGTTTAACGGCACATCGATCCTGAGTGGCTGGGAAATTTGCGATTTAGATAGTGCCAATGGCACCTATATTAACAAGCGGCGTTTGCTGGGATGTCAGGTGTTGCAGCATGGCGATCGGATTCGCCTGACTCAAGATGGTCCTGACTACGAAGTTGTGTTTGAACGCGAATTTGAGGATGCTGGCTTAGAAACCGTCATTGCAGGCGATCGCTCAACTTTGCAGCCTATTTCCCAAATCACAAATCTAACGCTGAGCCAGTTAATTCCAATTTTTTCAAATGGGGCTGATTTATTGCACAAGGCCTATCTCGTCCCAGGCATGGTGACGGTAATCTTTGTGGTGATGATGTTTGCCTCGCTAGGGCAACCGCTATATTTCAATTTGACGCTTTCTGCTTATCTCAGTATTGCTGCCTATTATTTTGTCTATCAGCTTTGTGGCAAGTCTAAACCTTGGTGGGTTTTGCTTGCAGCAATGACCGTAACCGTGCTGATTTTGCGTAGCCCCATTCTGCAACTATTTATCTGGGTGTTTCGCGATCTACTGCCGGGGAAAATACCCACAGGGCAAGTTAGCTTTTTGGGCGTATTGGTTGCTATGTTCTTTGGGGCAGGCTTAATGGAAGAACTGCTCAAAGCTATCCCCATTTTTATGGCGTGGTTGGTAGGGTCGCGACTGCGTTCCCCTTGGCGATCGCGGGTGGGAGTGCGCGAGCCTCTAGATGGCATTTTATTGGGGGCTGCCAGTGCAGTCGGGTTTACTCTGATCGAAACCCTAGAGTTATATGTGCCCAGTATCGTGCAGAGCGTATCCGCTCAGGTTGGCAATTCTGAGATCGGGGAGCTGACTGGTTTACAACTATTAATCCCAAGGGTACTAGGCTCTGTGGCAGGGCATATCGCCTACAGTGGCTATTTTGGCTATTTTATCGGGCTGAGCATGCTTAAACCCTCAAAGCGTTGGCAGATTATCGCGCTCGGCTATCTCAGTGCTGCGTTCCTCCATGCTCTATGGAATGCGATCGCGCTGTTTAATTTTTGGCTCTTGGCGATCGTGGGTGGTCTGTCCTATGCTTTTTTAGCCGCAGCAATTTTAAAAGCCCGAACATTCAAAGCAATTATGTAAATAAATCAGGGCATTCGATAACCACGAAATTAGAATCATTTAATCAGGATAAAATCATGTCAGAGAGAGAACAACTGATTCGCGAGATTGCCCAAACACCAGATCTTTTAGTGAAAGAGGTTTTGGATTTTTTACTATTCATCAATACTTCGGACAAAATTAGTAAGCAATAGCGCCGTAGGAGCAAAGATC